>JAUNXU010000006.1 GCA_030539615.1 Methanobacteriaceae archaeon
TAAAATATTTAAGTAATAGTTAGTTATAATATATATAGAAATATAGTTATATTAATAAAAATACATATTATTTTATAAAACAATTGGGGAAGATCTAAATGAAAATTAATGATATTATCGGAAGAAAAATAATAGATAAAAATGCAAATGATATTGGAAAAATATCTGAATTATTATTAAATACAGAAACTTTTGAAATTACTTCATTTATTGCATCTATAGGAAATCCTTTAAGTAAAAAATACTATTCAATAAAAACAGCAGATATTAATGCTTTAGGAGATTACATTCAATTAAAAATCGATAAAAATGATTTAGAAGAAAGTAAAGACACTAAAATTAATACTCCTGACGAATGTAAAGTAAATGAACTTATAGGTAAAACAGTTTTAGATAAATCTGGAGTAACTATTGGAAAAATATCTGATATTGAATTTGAAGAATATAATATAACAACCTTACAAATATCTACTTCATCCATAATTAAAAAAGAATTAGATACCATAACAAAAGAAGACATATCAGGTATTGGAGATTATATAATCTTAAAAAAAACATTTAAAAGTGTTGAAGAATAAATAATTTTATTTATTCTCTACTTTCTATTATTTTTTTTATTTCAAGCATATTTTTTTTAATAAATTCTTCTGAACTAGGATCAGCTAGTATTTGATAATGTTTTTTTCCAGAAATATCATATGCTTCTTTCATTAATGCTTGTAATTCTTCTGTAGACATTTTTAATACTATATCAATTTTTTGATTATAATTTTCAGGTAATTTTTCTATTTTTGAAATTATTAATGGCTTAAATTCATTAACTAAGTTTGCATTAACTTTGACCATTCCTTTTAGTATAACTGCTGGTACTTTACTAAATGCTCCTTCAAATTGTTTAAAATCTTCATAGGTTATCTTTTCATTTTCCATTTATTAAACTCCATTTTATTTATTTTTTTATATATCATGACCAGGAATTATTTTTGTTAATTTATATTTATCATTGAATTTTAATAGTTTTTCTAATGATTTTTGAGCTTTTGAAATATTCCACATATAATCAGATGGTGCTATTTTTAATTTTATATTATCATATATATAACATGCATCTCCTGTTAATAGTATTGTTTCTTCTTTACTATTTACTAAATAAGATAAATGTCCTGATGTATGTCCTGGTGTATCTATTGCCCAAAATGAATTATCATTAAAAATATTTATACATTTTCCTAATATTGGTGTTTCTACTGTATTATCTATATTAAGAATATTTATTGTACTGATATCTTTAAAATATTGTGCATAATAATATGGTTTTATATCCATACTTTTTTCTTTATTACTAAAATATACTGGAATATCGTCTAAATCTCTTATTGCAGATATATGATCCATATGTAAATGAGTTAAAAATATACCACTTAAATTAATATCATGTTTTTTGATATAATATTCAGTATCTTGATTCAACTTTTGCTTAAATTCTGAACCATACTTTTGTAATAATGAACCTTTGAATAATCCATATTTATTTTTATAATATGATTTATCAAGTCCAGCATCAATTAAAAAATCACCATACTTTTCATGTGATAAAATATGTGCAAGAACAGGTGCATAAAAATAATCATCAGATAATAAACCTGCAAAAGGATGATTAGGATTAATAGCTCCCTTAAAATTTAATAAAACACTACCTGTGACAATACTCTTAAGAGTTACATTAACATCACAATTATTAAGAATATCATACCAAGATTTAAAAGATTTTGTTTTATTATTAAATGGTACTATTCTCATATTTCTTAATACTCCTAATTAAGAATTAATAATAATTTATGAATATCACCATATTTAATAATATCCTCAAAATGACAATATCTATATAAATCTTATAAATCTATGAAAAAAATAAAAGATAATAATAATTATCAAAGATATAACTATTATTAAAATTAGATCATCTTATCTATAAAAAGTCAATAAGTAGGAGTAAAAAAATAATGATATGGGATAAAGAAAAAGAATGTATGGCAATAGACGATATGAAAGAATTACAATTGGATCGTTTACAATATATTGTAAAATATGCCTATGAAAAAGTACCATACTACCATGAAAAATATACTGAAATGGAAATATATCCTGAAGATATAGAAACTTTAGAAGATATTAATAAATTACCATTTACTACAAAAACTGAAATGAGAGCTGCTTATCCATTTGGATTATTTGCAGTTCCTCAAAAAGAAATAATTGAATTACACACATCAAGTGGAACAACAGGTAAACCAACAGTGTCAGGATATACTAAAGAAGATTTAGATCTTTGGTCAGAAGTAATGGCTAGAGGTTTAACAATGGCAAATGTGGATGAAAATGATATTATACAAAATACTCATGGATATGGATTATTTACTGGTGGATTTGGAGTTCATTATGGTGGACAAAAAATAGGAGCTAGTGTTATACCTATTTCAACAGGTCAAACTTTAAGACAAATTGAGATAATGAAAGATTTTAAAACATCTGTTCTTATATTTACTCCTTCTTATGGATTACATATAGCTGAAGAATTAGAAAGATTAGGAATTACTTCTGAAGATTTAAATTTGAAATCAATAGGTTTTGGATCTGAAGCATGGACTGATGAAATGAGAAATGAACTGGAAAAAAGTTTTAAAGTTCCTGCATATAATATCTATGGATTAACTGAAGTAATGGGTCCTGGTATTGCTATGGAATGTGGGGTGCAAAATGGATTACATATATTTGAAGATCATTTTTATCCTGAAATTATAAATCCTAAAACATTAGATGTATTACCTGAAGGTGAAACAGGTGAATTAGTTTTAACAACACTTACACGTGTGGGAATGCCTCTTATAAGATTCCGTACTCGTGATGTAACTAGTATCCATCATGAAATTTGTGATTGTGGAAGAACTCTTATGAAAATGAGTAAAATAACTGGAAGAACTGATGATATGCTTAAGATTAGAGGTGTTAGTGTATTCCCTTCACAGATTGAAAAAGTATTATTAAATATTGAAGGTGTTAAACCTCATTATCAAATTATTATAACTCGTCCTGGAATTTTTGATGAAATTGAAATAAAAGTAGAAGCTTCACCTGAAATATTTTTTGATAATGTTAAACAATTAGTTAATATGAAAAATAAGATTGCTAAATCTATACATGATGAAATTGGTTTAAGAGTTAATGTTACACTTGTTGAACCTATGACTATTAAAAGGGTTGAATCTGGAAAAGCTGTACGTGTTATTGATAAAAGAGAATCAAAAGATAAAAAATAAGTGGAGGATAAGATTTTTATGAAAGTAAAACAATTATCAATATTTTTAGAAAATAAAAAAGGTCGAATGTTACATGCATTAAGTATTTTAGAAAAATTAGGTATTAATATACGTGCTTTATCTATTGCTGATACTTCTGAATTTGGAATTTTAAGATTAATTGTTTCTGATCCTGATAAGATTAAATTAGAACTTGAAAAAGAACAATTTATTGTTAAAATTACTGAAGTAATTGCTGTATCTATTGATGATACACCTGGTGGATTAAATAAAGTTCTTAGATTACTTGATGAAAATGAGATAAATCTTGAATATTTATATGCTTTTGTAGAACAAATTAAAAATCGTGCAATTGTAATATTAAAATTAGAAGATATGGAAGAAGGTATAAAAATATTAAAAGAAAATAATACTAGTATACTTTCTACTGATGAATTATATAATATATAATTCAATAATATACTTTTTTTTTATTGTAATTTTTTACAGGATTCATATCCATTATTAAATGATGCCATATTAATTGGTATTGTTTTTTCTGATAGATTATTTTTCATAGATTCTATTATTAATTCTTTGTTTACTGGAAAATCTTTTATTGCACTTGTTGCTCCTAGTAACGCCATGTTAATTGATAATAAATGACCAGCTTCTAATGCTATATTATAAGCATCTATTGGATATACTTTAGCTACTTTATTTTCTAATTCTTGTATTATAACTTCTAATTTAGGGTATGCTTTTTCATCATTACTTATTGTTGCAGGTATTATTGGATGAGTATTTAATATTATTACAGTATCTTTATTTGTTTTTTCTAATGTTCTTAATGCTTCCACAGGTTCAAATGCTATTATGATATCTGCTTCGCCTTCTTCTATAATAGGACTTTTTGCATCTCCTATTTTTAGTTCTGTTGATACTACTCCTCCACGTTGTGACATTCCATGTATTTCACTCATAACAACATTTTCATTATTATTTAATGTAGCTTCTCCTAAAATTAATGATGTTTTTATTATTCCTTGTCCTCCAACACCACATACACAAATTTTATATATTTTATTTTTCATTATTTTTTATCCCTCCTTAATTAATCTTCTCTTTTTATTGTATCTGTTGGGCATACTTGTATACATACTCCACATTTAGTACAAGAGTTATCTATTTCTATTTTATTATCATGTAAACTCATACTAGGACATGCTAATTCATTAAGACATTTTTGACATAAAATACATTTATCTTCTTCAATAAAAATTTTATTCTTATCTTTTATAGCTTTTTTATTTATTAAATTACATGGATATTTAGATATTATCACTGATACTCCTTCATAATCTAATGCTTTTTTAAATATATCAATCATATCAAGAACATTTAATGGATTTATAGTTTCTATAAATTTTATATCTAATGCTTTTAATATTTTTTCTATTGATATAGCTGGAGCTTCTTGACCCATACCATCAATAGGAATTCCAGGATTTGTTTGTCCACCAGTCATTGCAGTTATTCTATTATCTAATATAACTAATGTAAAATTTGCTTGACTATGAACTGCATTTATAAGAGGTGGTATTCCTCCATGGAAAAATGTTGAATCCCCAATAAAACTTATAATTTCCTGATCTGTTGATTTTGAAAATCCACAACTTGTTCCTATACTAGACCCCATTGCTAATAAATAATTTGCTGCTTCATAAGGAGGAGCTATTCCTAAAGTATAACATCCAATATCTGTTGGATATATTGTATCTTTTTCTGGATTTAATTTTTTTATAGCTGTTGTTGCTGCATAGTATGCTGCTCTATGAGGACATCCGGAACATAATGTTGCTGGTCTTGTTGGTAATTGTATTTCTGTTGGTGTATTTTTTATAGGTTTATTTATTGTGAGATTATCAAATAGTTTTTTTATTCCATCTAATACTATATCTGGAGTATATTCTAGTATTAATGGTAATGTATTATCTTTTTTACCATGAATATTAGTATTTATATAATATTTTCCTGCTATTGCAAGTACTTCATATTCCATTATTGGATCAACTTCTTCTATTACAAGAATTTCTTTGTTTTCTTCTAAAAATTTTCTTGTTAGATCTTCTGGAAATGGATGTGATAATCCTATTTTTAGAATATTTGCTTTTATATTATTTTCTTTTATTACATCTGCAACATAGTTATATGCTCCACCACTTGTTATTACTCCAATTTCACCATTATTATTTATTATTTGATTTATTGAACTATTATTTGATTCTTCTCTGATTTCTTCGATTTTTTCTACTAGTTTCTTATGCATTTTTCTTGCTGCTTCTGGAACTGGTACATGTTTCATTGGTTCGTGTTTAAATAATCCTTTTGAAGTTGTGTTTTTTGTGTATTCATCTATTGTTACTATACCTCGCATATGTGATACTCTTGTAGTTGTTCTGATAATAATTGGTGTATTATATTTTGTTGATAATTCATATGCATATTTAATCATATCTTTTATTTCTTGAGGATTTGATGGTTCTATTAATGGTATATTAGATTGTCTTGCAAAGTGCCGTGTATCTTGTTCATTTTGTGAAGAAAATGTTGATGGATCATCAGCTACTAATATTACTAAACCACCTTCTACCCCATTATAAGCTGTTGTCATAACAGAATCAGATGCAACATTAAGTCCTACATGCTTCATAAAAGTAAATGTTTTTAAACCTGTACTTGCAGCTGATGCTGCTACTTCTACTGCTACTTTTTCATTTGTTGAAAATTCAAAGTAGATATTACTTTCTTTTGCTATTTTTGATAAGATATCTCCAATTTCTGATGAGGGAGTACCAGGATATGTTGCAGCTAAAGATATTCCTGATTCTAGTACTCCTCGTACTGCAGCTTCATTACCTAACATGAATAGTTTTTTATTTTTTTCTTCTATTAATAAATCATTTATATTCATTATTTTATTTCCTTCCAATATTTTTTTTTATTTTAATATGAAATTACATGTCTTGTATAATAATTCATAATAAGAATATTAATTTTTTTTTAGGAGAATATAATTTTTATATTTAATCTAATTAAAATTATTAATCATTAAGAATTAATTATATTTATAATAGTATTAGTTATTTTTCTTTATACTTAAATTATAAATCTAAATAATTAATTAAAATATTTTATGATGCTAAGATAATGTATTAATTAATAAAAACATATATTAATATAATATAAAAATTTAAACTAAAAATACAAATTTTCATATTAATAAATACTTTGTTTAAATAAATTTTATGATTATACTAAAATAGAATTTTAGTTTTATAAAGTTTCTTAATTTAATTATATTTATAAATTTCATACTAAATTTAAAAAAATAAGGGGTGTATAAATGATTAATGTTAAAGTAAAACGTTATAATCCAAAAAATGATGAAACATATATTGAATCATATGATGTTAAAAAAGAAAATAAAATGAAAATATTAGATGCTTTACAATATATTAATTCTAATTATGATGCTGATATTGCATATAGATATTCTTGTAGAGCAGGACAATGTGGATCTTGTGCAATAAAAGTTAATGATGAAATTAAACTTGCTTGTAAAGCTGAAATCCAAGATAATGATCTTTTAGAACCTTTAGATTTTAAAGTTATTAAAGATTTAATTATTGATAGATCAAAATTAGATAGTAAGATTAGTGAATTAAATTTATTTTTAGAAACTGAAGATGATGAAGAAGAAATTCCATCAGAACCTGAAATTATACAACCAAAAGATTATGCTAAATCACGAAAGATAAGAAGTTGTATTGAATGTTTTAGTTGTTTATCAGCATGTCCAGTTATAAATAAAACCGATGAATTTGTTGGACCTTATTTTATGCGTAGTTTTTCTGATCTTGCTTTTGATCCTAGAAATGATAATGCTAGAACAGAAGAAAGTAAAGAAGCAGGATTATATTGTTGTACTTCTTGTGGAAAATGTGGTAAAGTTTGTCCAAAAGAAATTAATATTTTTGGTAATGCTATTGAAAAATTAAGAGATCAAGCTTGTAAAGATAAAATTGGACCATTACCTGAACATAAAGCTATGAAGAAAAATATTGATGAAACTGGAAGAAGTGTTAAACCTAATTTAGAATCTGAATATCCAAATGGATTTATTAAATCATTACCTGAATCTGATAAAAAAGGAAAAATTGCTTTTTTCACAGGTTGTATGATTGATAATAAATTACCTGAAATTGGTCAAGGTTTAATTAATATTCTTGAAAAACTTGGATATACTGTAGATATTCCTAAACAACAAGTATGTTGTGGATCTCCATTGATTCGTACAGGTCAATTAGATAGTATTTCTAATCTTGTAAAACAGAATTATGAAACTTTTAAAGATTATGATATTGTTTTAACAGTTTGTGCTGGTTGTGGAGCTACATTAAAAAATGATTATCCAAATTATGATGCTAAATTAAATGTTATGGATATTAGTGAGTTTCTTGTTGATAAATTAGATATTGATAAAATGAAAGAATTAGATCTTAAAGTTACTTATCATGATCCATGTCATTTAGCACGAAGTCAAGGTATACGTGAAGAACCACGTAAAATATTAGAAAATATTAAAGGTGTTGAATTTATTGAAATGGAACATCCGGATACTTGTTGTGGTGCTGGTGGAGGAGTTAAATCTGGAAAACCAGATATTGCTATGGGTCTTGCAAAAGATCGTGCTGAAGATATAAAAAAATTAGATGTGGATTATGTTGTTACAATATGTCCTTTCTGCGAATATAATATTCAAGATGCATTAAATGAAGAAAAAATAGATGTACCTGTTATTAATATTATTAAATTATTAGAAAAAGCTTATAGTTAAATTTTTTTTTAAGTGAGAAAATATGACAGTATACATTGTATTTATAGAACCTGAAACTCCAGGAAATATAGGATTTTTAGCTCGAACAATGAAAAATTTTGGAATGAAAGAATTAGTATTAATAAATCCATGTGAACTTGAAGATAGTGCTTATTATCAAGCAATGCATGCAAAAGAATTAGTGCAAAATGCTCAAATTTATAATGATATAAATCAATTTTTATCTGAAAATAAGATTACTCAAATTATAGGAACTAGTGGTATTTCTGGTGGAAGTTATAATGTACCACGTATTGCTATTACCCCTCATGAATTAGGAAATAATATTCAAGTGAATGAAAATATTGCTATATTATTTGGAAGAGAAGGTGATGGTTTAACAAATGAAGAAATTAGTTTATGTGATGTATTAGTTAGTATACCTACAAATAAAGAATATCCTATAATGAATATAACACATGCTGCAGCAGTAATTCTTTATGAAATATATGTTAATAATCAAGAAGAAGATATTAATAGAGCTGAAATAGAAGAAGCAACATATATTCAAAAACAAGAAATTAAAGAAGATCTTAATAAATTAGTTGGACAATTAGAATACCCACCACATAAAGAAAAACTTGCCCATACTGTAACACAAAGAATTTTAGGTCGTGCTTTTATATCTGGAAGAGAAGCTCATATTATTCGTGGAACAATAAAACGTACTTTAAAAAGAATAAAATAATATAAATAATTGGAGAATATTTATGGCAATATTAAGTGATCAAGATATTAAAAAATATTTAAAAGAAGAAAAAATAATTATAGATCCTTTATCTGATGAAAAACAAATACAACCTTCATCAGTAGATCTTAGAATCGGTGATGAATTTAAAGAATTTAAAATAATATCTAAACCATACATCGATCCATTAGATAATATAGATATGGATACCTATATGACTTCATTTCATATTAAAAAAGGAGAACCATTTATAATTCATCCTGGAGAATTTACTCTTGCAACAACTTATGAACGAATAAAGTTACCTGATGATATAGTAGCAAGAGTTGAAGGTAGATCATCAATGGGGAGATTAGGAGTAACAATGCATGTAACAGCAGGTTTTATTGATCCGGGTTTTGATGGAAAGATCACATTAGAAATATCAAATATTGGTAAAATGCCTGTTGCATTATATCCGGGTCAAAGAGTTTGTCAAATAGTATTTGAAACTATGACAACACCTTCTTTAAAACCATATGGACATGAAGATAGAGATAGTAAATATATGGGTCAAACTGGTCCTGAAAGTAGTAAAATTAAATTAGATTATGATATTCAAAAATAATAAAAAAAAATAGGAGATGAATAAATTTGACAAATAATAAAATGATAAGTATAGCAAAAAAAAGAGGATATTTATACCCATCATTTGAAATATATTCTGGAGTAGCCGGATTTTATGATTATGGACCATTAGGAAGTATGTTAAAAAATAACATATTAAACTTATGGAGACAATATTACACAGTACAAGAAGGTTACTATGAAATAGAATCGCCTACCGTAATGCCTAAAGAAGCATTAAAAGCATCAGGTCACGTTGATAACTTTACAGATCCTATGACACAATGTCATGATTGTCAACAAGTATATAGGGCAGATCATATAATAGGTGAAGCAATAAATAAAGAAGTAGAAGGATTACCTGATAGTAAATTAACTGAAATTATAGCAGAAAATAATATAACATGTACAGAATGTGGTGGAAAACTAGAAGATGTATATAGTTATAATCTTATGTTTAAAACTAAAATAGGCGCTAATGGTAAAAAAATAGGATACATGAGACCAGAAACAGCTCAAGGAATATTCATAGCATTTAAACGATTAGCAAGATTCTATAAAGATAAACTACCATTTGGAGTAGTTCAAATAGGAAAAGCATACCGAAATGAATTATCACCAAGACAAGGAATGATAAGACTTCGAGAATTTACACTTGCTGAAACAGAAATATTTGTAGATCCAACAGACAAAACAACACCTAAATTTGACAGCATAAAAAATGAAAAAATAAAATTATTTAGTCAACAATTACAAGAAGAAAACAAAGAAGCAGAATATTTTACTGTTAAAGAAGCATTAGAACAAAATATTGTACCAAGTGAAATATTAGCATATCAAATATATTTAGCTAAAACATTCTTAACAGAAATAGGTTTACCTGAAAATAAATTCAGATTTAGACAAAATTTACCTGATGAAAGAGCCCATTATGCACTTGATTGTTGGGATGGAGAAGTTGAAACAGATGAATATGGATGGATTGAAATACTAGGAATAGCTGATAGAACAGATTATGATCTTTCATCACATATAAAAGATAGTAAAGAAGATTTAACCATATTTAAAGAGTATGATACAGTAAAAACAGTTACAAAAACAGTACCAATAATCAATAATAAAAACTTTGGAAGAACACTAAAAAAAGATTCAACAGAAGCTAAAGAAATTATTGAAAATACAAATCCTGAAACTATTATTAACAGTATCAAAGAAAATGGATCATACATCATAACCATTGGAAATAACAATTATGACATTGATGAAACATTAATAACCTTTGAAACTAAAAAAATAGAAGAAAAAGGTGAAAAAGTTGTTCCTCATGTTATAGAACCATCATTTGGAGTAGATAGAATAGTATACTCATTACTATTACATTCATATACTGAAGATGAAAATGAAGACAAAGAAACAAGAAAATATCTTAGAATAACACCTCAAATTGCACCTGTAAAAGCTGTAATATTACCATTAGTAAACAAAGAAGAATTAACAACAATAGCAAAAGATATAGAATTTGAAACTCGAAAAAATAATCTAATAACTATGTACGATGTTAGTGGAACTATTGGAAGAAGATATGCAAGATCTGATGAAATAGGAGTACCATATGCAATAACAATTGATTATGATAGTTTAGAAGATAAAAAAGTAACAATAAGATCTCGTGATACACTTAAACAAAAAAGAATATTTATAACTGAAATATCAAAAGTATTAACCGATTTATTAAATAATAATATTAAATTTGAAGAAATAACAGAATAAATATTAATGGAGATAATAGTATGATAATTGATGCACACTTACATGCAGATACACGACCATATGAAGATTTTCAAAAAATGAGAATGGGAAATGTAATAGGTGCTATAACCTGTGCTCATGATCCTCTTAAAATGGAAAAATCAAATGTTACATTAGAACATCTTCATAGAATAATCTATGATGAACCTAAACGTGCTATTAAAAATGATTTTAAATTATTTACAGCTGTTGGTATACATCCTAGAGCCATACCTCAAGATTACGAAGTAGTTTTAGAAAAACTAAAAGAATTCATATTTTTAGATAATGTTATTGCAATAGGAGAAATCGGTTTAGAAACAACATCACAACTTGAACAAGAAGTATTTATAAAACAATTAAAACTAGCTGATGAATTAAAATCAAATATTATTGTACATACACCTAGAACAAATAAAGCTGAAGTAACTAATACAACAATTAAATTAATTAATGAATATATTGATCCAAAACTTGTTCAATTAGATCATATTGATTATTCTATAATTAATAAAGTTATTGATTCAGAATATAATCTTGCAATAACTGTTCAACCACTTAAAATGAGTGTTAATGATACTGTAAAAATGTTAGATAAATATGGATGTGACAAGTTTGTAGTTGATAGTGATCTTAGTTCAGCACCATCAGATCCATTATCATTACCAAAATTATTACATAGTTTAAGATTAAATAATTTTAAACAAAAAGATATAGATAAAATTACACATAAAAATATTATGAAATTTCATAATATTAATTTATGAATTATTTCAAAAAAAAGTTGATAAGTAACTTTTATTACTTATCTTTATATTTGAATTTTGATTTTATTTTTAAAAGAGAAAAAGATTATAATAGAAAATTTTGATTTTAATACACTTACTATTATATATATATATATTTAAATCATCTTATGTATCAAATATCAAAGTACTGATAGTTTCATCAGGATTATCCATTATTATTGTACTGTTTATTCTTGATAAGTTGTATTTAATATTTTATAAAACAAATATAAGGAATTAGAAAAAGAAATATTAAAAAATTTTTCATAAAATCAAAAAAAATTATTAAAAAAGGATATAAAGCACATATAATAAAAGTTTAGTAATGGAATCTATATCTAAAAAAATAGTAAATAATAAAAGTTTAGTTATAATAACTAATCTTCTTCATTTAATGATTTATTTATTTACGTAATAAATTTACATTAGGTGGTGTTATAACAAGAACTGATTTAGCACTACCTAATAATACTATTTCACCTTTACCATCTTTTTTATATTCTTTTACTACGTGTTTTAGTTGTTTAAAGTCTCCAGGACGTCTTTCACCCATATATTTAACATCAATGATAGCTGGAGTACAAGTTTTTGTCACTGTTTCAAGTTCGGTTTTAAATTCATTAATATTTCTTACTTTAACAAGAGATAAACTAAAATATCCATTATGATCAGGAGTTATAATTTCTTCAATATCTGGAGTTATACTTTCTGGATCTTCACCAGAACTTTTATCTTCATTATCTCCAATATCATCTTCTGGATCTTGATCAACTATTATTTCATCTAGTTCATCATCATTAATAGCTGTAAATAATCTTTCATCAATTTCTCTTTTTTCATCAAATTCTTGGAAATAATATGGTTCATCATATTCTCCATCAATTGATTTTTTCATATTAAATGTTAAATCTTTTAAGGTATTCATCATTATTCTAAATCCCCTACATAATCTAGTATACAATTGAGTAAACGTATAATACCACCATTTGAATTTGTATAAATATCCACTGCTGGAAGATTAAATTCTTCTTCAATATTTTCTAATGATTCTTCAGGAGCATTTCGCCTATTTATAGATAATCCAATAACTTTTGTAGGTTCAACTGCTTCTATTGCATTTAATTCATATTTTATTCCTATAGGTTCTCTAAATGGATGATTAGGTCTATGACATAATATTACTGCATCTGGCATTGCTCCAAATAATATTGCTGCAGACAATCCTTTTGGATGAGGATTTCCTGTTTCTGTTAAACTAGATTGTCCTTCTATGAATATTATGTCAGGATCTTTATTTTCTTCCATATATTTTACAGTTCCCATTACTGATGATGGAACATCCATTACAGATAAACTTCCAGCACGATAATTTATATCTGTAGGTTCTTCTATTCCCATTTCATCAGTAGAAATTATAATAGCATTTAATCCCATTTTTTTTGCGGTTTCTCCAAGAGTTTTTGTTGTTGTTCTTTTACCACATTCTTGTGAGGTTCCTCCAACAAAAATTACAGGTACTTTATGGGAGTATGTTAATTTAGGTAATATTTCTGTACATTTTTCAGGAGCAATTCCCATTACTTTTTTTACATTATCAAAACGAGATGAAATTTCTTTTATTGATACATTATTTTGATCTGCAAATTTTATTAAAGAAGAATTATTTTCTAAAGATAATGATCTAAATGATGTTACTACATTTTGTCCAAGATCTATTGCTTGAACAGCATATTTTAGTGCTGCTCCTTCTGCTCCAATTGGCAGCATTATTGCTACAGCACGGGAATTAGTTTTTTTTATTAATGTTTTTAAATCTGATCCAACAATATGTCCACAAAATTCTGTACCTTGTTTTTCAGATGCATCATCTAAGAAACCTGCTGTTTTGACTCCTGTAAAATTAGAAAATTTTTCACCTCCTCCACCAGCTCCTATTATTATATAAGGTCCTAATTCTGCTAAGTCTTTTACAGAAGTTATTGAATACAAAAAATCACTCCATTATTTTTTTTAAACTTTTTTTTATTATTAATATCTTATTTTTCCAATATGTCTTGTACTTCCAGGATCTTCCCCATTTAAATCTGCAAGATAATATATGAACCATTCTAATGGTATAACTAATATAAAGGGAGCTAGTAATGGATCTATATCAGCATAATCTTCAAGATCAAAAACTATTGAATTTACTTTAAGTCCATCACATATTTTCATTGCTTCATTAGTTATATTATTAGATGAAGATTTTAAAAATAATACTGTTACATTTTCTTCTACTCTTTCTATAAGACCGTGTCTAAATTCACCAGAGTATAAAGGACATGCATGTTTAAGTGCTCCTTCCATGAACATAGTCATTGCTAATTTATAAGATAGTCCAAAATTTACTCCACTACCCATACAATAAAATATATCCACATCTTTATTTTCTTTAGCTAATTTTAAAGCTTTATCTTGTGTATTTTCTATTAAATTAGCCAGTAAATCTGGAAGATTTTCAAGTTCACCTAATATTTTTTCAGCACGTGATCCACCAACTATTGAAAAAAGTAACCAGTACAGTGATAATAATTGAGTTATATATGTTTTTGTTCCTAAAATTGCTTCTTCTTTTTCACATCTAGTAAATATAGAATCATCTGCTTCTTTTCTTAATGTACTTTCTTCTTCATTTACAATAGATACTGTATATATATTATATTTTTTAGCTTTTCTTAATGCTGCTACAGTATCTGATGTTTCACCTGATTGAGATGTTACTATTAATCCCACATTAGAATTTTTTTCAAGATACTGATTATGAGAAAATTCATATCCTGTTTGAACATTAATAGGTAATGTTGAAATGGTTTTAATTGCATCTCGTATACTGTAACATGTAGATATTGAACTTCCACATCCTACAATATATATCATATCAAATTGTTTTAGTTTATCTGCTATCAGGATCATGTTTTCTTTTTCATATTTCAAAGTATTAGTTATAGATTCTGGTTGTTCCAATATTTCCTGATACATTCCGTATTGCATTTTCACTTACCTCAAGTATATTATTTGTGACAAAAAATTAAAAAGATAATCATCCAAGTTAATATTCATAAAAATTTTTGCATAATTTTCTTATATGTATAATATATATTGATATAAATATATTTATAATTATTATTTTACAAAATTCAAATCATAATAATTATATTAAATTAAATTATTTTTTTGTATTAATTTTTTGATTATATTTAATAGTTTCTTTGTATACATCATATAGTTGATAAATTGCAATTATAATCCAAATATAAATAAAATTAATATAGTATGTCATGATTATTCCAGCTATTAAAGCCATTATGAAGAATATAATTCCTTTTTTATATGATTTTATATAAAAATAACCTAAACTAGTTATAACCATACAAAGTAATACTGCTAACCATGGTTTTTTTGTATTATTCATTATAATATCATCTGAACCTTTATAATAAACATTATAATAAGTACCAGAATAATTATTATCAGGATTATGTATATCTTCTTTTAAATTAACTTGTGAATCTTCTTGTTTTTTAGTATTGGCTTTCTGTATTACTAAATTTATTTTATTATTTTCATTATACGAATTAATTTCTGGTTTAGGTAGTTTTTCATGACAATTTATACAATAATCTGTTCCATGTGGATTTTTATAGTTACAATTTTTACATATTACCAATATTAACATTCTCCAAAATTTTTTCATGATTTAATTTTTTTCTTCTATGTTAAATTTTATTTTTATATTTTAAGATTTAATTATAGAAACATTATATATTATTATATAGTTTAATTTAATACTAAAATTATTATAATGGAGGGAGAATATTTTTTTAAATAAAAAATTTATTTCAATTATAGCAGTTATTATTGTTATTCTTATTACATTATTAAGTCATAATAATATATTTGATTTAACTAATCATAATACAACAGAAAATATTAATAATAATACTATTAATGTTGTTGAAAATGGTCAATATTATTCAAAAGAAGAAGTTTCTGCATACATAACTAAATTTAATAAATTACCTAACAATTACATCACTAAAAAAGAAGCTAGATCTTTAGGATGGACAGGTGGTTCGTTAGAACCATATGCTCCAGGTAAAAGTATTGGTGGTGATATTTTTACTAATCGTGAAAAAGTTCTTCCAAGTGCAAGTAAATATATTGAATGTGATATTGATACAAATGGTTCAGATAGTAGAGGAGCAAAAAGAATTGTTTATTCAGAAGATAAGAAAATTTATTACACTAATGATCACTATAAAACTTTTAAACAAATAAATTAAAAAAAGGAATTATATTATTATGAACCAAATATTATTAGATGGTAAAAAGATGAAAAAAAATCCACATAAATACTTGAAAAAAATATTAAATTTTCCAGATTATTATGGTAATAATTTAGATGCATTATATGATTGTTTAGGTGATATTAATATTAAAACATGTGTCAAATTAATTAATAGTGATTATATTAATCAAGATATTATTGATACATTCAAAGATGCATCCTATGAAAATCCAAATTTAAAATTTAATATAATAAATTAAAAAGGTGATAAAAAATGGATGTTTTTGAAGCTATTAAAAATAGATGTAGTGTTAGAAGTTATAAAAATAAAGAGATTGAAGAAGAAAAACTTAACAAAATATTAGAAGCAGGTCGACTTGCACCTTCTGCTAAAAATAAACAAAATTGGAAATTTATTATTGTAAAAAATCAAAAAATTAAGGATAAATTAACAAAAGCAAGTTCTGATCAAAAATTTATATCTGAAGCTCCAGTAATTATTGTAGCTTGTGGAACAAATACTGATTATACAATGGCTTGTGGTCAAAAAAGTTATAATATTGATGTTTCTATTGCTGTTAGTTTCATGATGCTTGAATGTTTTGAACAAGGTTTAGGATCTTGTTGGTTAGGTAGATTTAATGAAAAAGAATATCATGATATTCTTAATATTCCTGAAGAAGCTTGTGTTGTAGCAACATTAGTTGTAGGGTATGGTAAAGAAAATCCTAATAAAACTAGTAGAAAAAGTATTGAAGAAATTATTTCTTATGATAAATATCAATAAGTTTTGATTTATTATGTATTTTAATGGTTTAATTAAAGGTTTTTTTAAAAGTAGACCTAATAGATTTGTTGTTGAATTTAGTGATGAAAAAGGTTTAGTTGATATTGCTCATCTTCATGATCCTGGTCGTTTAACTGAATTATTAATTGAAGATAAAGAATTATTATTAGAATATGTGCCAAATTATAAGGAAACTAATCGTAAAACAAAATATAATGTTATTGCAGTATTTTATAATAATTCCTGGGTTATTATTAACTCTTCTTTTCATAATGATCTTGTTGAAGAATTAATTAATAATAAATGTATTAAACCTCTTAAAGAGTTTTATGTTAAAAAACGAGAATATACTCATGGTAATAGTAGATTAGATTTTCTTTTAAGTTCTTCTAATGATGAATTAATGTTTATGGAAGTTAAAGGTTGTACTCTTGTAAAAAATAGTGTTGCTATGTTTCCAGATGCTCCCACTATTCGTGGTTCTAAACATGTGCAAGAGTTAATAAAAATTAAAAAAGATGGTTTTTTAAGTTGTGTTCTTATTTTAGTTTTACAAAATAATGCTAAAAGTTTCACACCTAATAAAGAAACAGACCCTGTTTTTTATGAAACTCTTAAAGAAGCTTACAATAAAGATGTTATAATATTACCATTTAAAATAAAAACTGAATATATTGGCAATTGTCTTAAATTAATTCCTACAGAATTAATACCTTTAAAATTTTAAAATAAATATTAAATTTACAATAATGAAGATTTAAAAACAGGAGGATTAATTTTAATGTTATCTAATAAAAAAACTAATAAAAAATTTGAAAAAGAAATAAATAATATTAAAAATGAATTAGAAAATCCTTTTGGTAATAGACAATTTAGAAAAAATATTCCTAAATATGAATTACCTGAAGAAAGTTTACCATCAGATTATGTTTATGAATTAATTCATAATGAATTAAGTTTAGATGGTAATCCATTATTAAATTTAGCAAGCTTTGTTACTACTTGGATGGAACCTGAAGCAAATAAATTAATAAATGAGAATATGGGAAAAAATTTCATAGATGTTGATGAATATCCTCAAACATTTAGATTACAAGAACGTTGTATTAATATCTTAGCAAATTTATTTAATTCATCTGAAAAAGAAGAAACAACAGGAACTGCAACAATTGGTTCATCAGAAGCAATAATGTTAGGATTATTAGCCCATAAATGGACATGGCAAAAAAGAAGAGAATCAGAAAACAAAAGCACAGATAAACCTAATATTGTTATGGGTGGAGATGTACATACAGTCTGGAAGAAATTTGCATTATATTTTGATGTTGAATTAAAATTAATTCCATTAACAGAAAATAAATACACTATAACTCCTGAAGAAGTTAAACAAGAAGTTGATGAAAATACTATATGTGTAGGTGCAGTTGTTGGTACTACATTTACTGGTGAATCAGATTCTGTTGAAAAAATTAATGATGTATTATTAGAAATCAAAGAAGAAAAAGGATGGAATATACCAATACATGTTGATGCTGCAAGTGGAGGTTTTATTTTACCATTTTCAGAACCTGAAATAAAATGGGATTTTAGATTAGAACAAGTTCGTTCTATTAATGTTTCTGGACATAAATATGGTTTAGTATATCCAGGTATTGGATGGTTACTATTTAAAAATAAAGATGACATACCTGAAGAATTAATATTTAATATAAATTATCTTGGAAATGAAATGTCAAATTATTCACTTAATTTTTCTAAGGGAAGTAGTATGATTATAGCACAGTATTATAATTTTTTAAGATTAGGTAAGAAAGGTTATACAGATATTGTTAATAATATGTTATCTAATTCTAAATATTTAATAGAACGTATTGAACAATCCAATAAATTTAATATAATAAATAAAAATGCTGTTTTACCAGTTATTGTCTTATCATTAAAGAATGAAGATAAAAATCTTAATGTTTATAGAATTTCAGAAAGTTTAAGAAGTAAAGGATGGATTGTACCTGCTTATAGTCTTCCCCCAAATGCTGAAAATGTTAAAGTTTTACGAATAGTTCTTAAAGAAACTATGGGTAGAAATATGATTGATTACTTTTTAAAAGATTTATTTGAAGTTTATGATAAACTAATTAATTCATTGAAATATGAAAAAAAAGAACATAGTTTATTATATTAAATAATTCATTATCTTTTTTTTAATTAATAAATATTTTTCTTAATATTCATATATAAGAAATTTATAAATAATATCTTTTAACATATATAAATATTAATATATAATTATGAATTTAAAGTTTATTATTAAATTATAAATTAAAATTATAAAGTTAAAGTGTGAATATAAATAAATTAAATCCCTATGATTCTAAAAATATTTATTAAATAATTTGTTTTATCTTTTTTTATGGAAAGGGAATATTAATTTTTTAATCTTTGAATTAATATTTATTTATTATTTTTATGAGAGTAAATTAGATATTATGGTAAATAGAATAGAACAAGGTTATGAAATATATGATAATAATTGTGTTACTGTAACTCATTATGAAGATGATCATATAATATTTACAGTAAACAGTATTAAAACAGAAACTGTTTATACTGTATCAATGTTATATGGTTACTGGAATTGTGATTGTGCAGATTATCAATATCGTAATCAAAAAAATCCAGGTAGTTTCTACTGTAAACATTTACAAGCAGCACAATTTAAATTATATGATATCATTAAAAGATCACACTAAAAGAATATTTTTTTAGTTTATATTAATTATTATAAAAATTAGGAGTATTGTACTAAAATGAAAATGGAAGAATTAATGGCACCATGTCCTAAATGTGGATCTAAAAATAAAACTCAACATAGAGATTTTGATAAAGAATTTAGAGCATATGCTGCAAGTGGAGAACTCAAATGTAGTGATTGTGGACATATTTTTAAAACAAGAGATGAAATGATTGATGAACGTAGAAAAGAAGAAAAGGAGAATGAATAATGATTATAAAAGATTGGTGTCTATATTGTGGTGAATGTGCTGGAGTATGTGCATTTGAAGCTATAACAGTTCATGAAGTTAAAATCGAAATTGATGATGAAAAATGTACTAACTGTGGAGTATGTATTAAAGCTTGTCCAGTAAATGCATTAGAATCAGAAGATTAAGATAAAGGAGAGTAATATATGACAATAAAAACTGATATTTTAGTTGTAGGAGCAGGACCTGCTGGATCTTCAGCAGCAAAACATGCTGCAAAACATGGCGTAGAAGTTGTAATGATAGATAGAAAATCTGAAATAGGATCTCCAAAAAGATGTGCTGAAGGAGCTTCTAAAGAAAGTCTTGAAGAATTAGGTATTAAACCTAATCCTAGATGGATTGCTAGAGAATTATCTGGAGTTAGATTAGTTGCACCTGACCAAACAAGTGTATGGTTAGATGAAAATACTATAAAACTTCCTGAAGCAGGTTATGTTTTAGAAAGAAAAGTATTTGATAAACACATGGCAATGGATGCTGCTAGAGTTGGAACAAAAATAATGATTAGAACTGAAGCAGTTTCACTAAAAAGAACTGATGATGGATTTTCTGTTGAAATAGAAACTATGGGTAAAAAAGATACTATTGAAACAAAAATGATTATTGCTGCTGATGGTCCAGAATCTCGTATTGGAAGAATGGCTGGATTAAAATGTAATACTCCTTTAGAAAATATGGAATCTGGAATTCAATATGAAATGGCTGGTTTAGAAATGGAAAATAATAATTGTATTCAATTCTATTTTGGAAGTGTTGCTCCTGGAGGATATGCTTGGATTTTCCCTAAAGGTGATGATATAGCTAATGTTGGTTTAGGAATACTTACAGACAAAGCAGATAAAACAGCAAAAGAGTATTTAGATGATTTTGTTAAAAATTGTCCTGAAACAAAAAATGCTCAAGCAGTTGAAATGAATGTTGGTGGAGTACCTGTTGGTGGAGTTGTTGAAGAATCTGTTGGTGATAATATAATTGTGGTTGGAGATGCTGCTGGACATACTAACCCATTTACAGGAGGAGGAATAAATTCTTCACTTGAATCTGGAGTTTATGCAGGGACTATTGCAGCTGGTGCTATTCAAGAAGGTGATTGTAGTAAATTCAACCTTAAAGATTTTGAAAAACTTGTGAATGAAGGACCAGCTAGTCAATTTGAAGCTTATATTAAAGCTAAAGATTATTTATTAACATTAGATGATGATGAATTTAATAAAATTGCTGAAGAATTTGCTAAAGCTGATCTTGATAGAATTAGTCCAAAAACATTGATTAAATTATTAATTAAAGTTTCACCTAAAGCATTATTAAAACTAGGAAAATTATTCTAATTTAATGAAAATAAACTTTTTATAGTTTATATTCACTTTTTATTAGAGAAATTAATTTATAAAAATTAAAAGGAATGACCAAAAGATAATGAATATGATTAAAATACCTTGCATAACTGAACAATCATTATATCGTGTTGAAGTTCAAAGATGGCAAAAAAGAATGAAATTATTAGAACCATATACTGATACAATAGTCGTGTTACCTTGTAGTATGAAAAAACCATACTCTCAATCAAAATCACATAGTCTATTTATGAAGTATTCAAAAGGATTACAAGAAGTAATATTAACATCACCTTTTGGAATATGTCCTAGAGAACTGGAAAAAACTTATCCTATACAATCTTATGATGCTTCTACTACTGGTGATTGGTCTTATGAAGAAATGGATATTGCTGGAAAATGTCTTAAAGAGTATGTTAAAGATAAAAAAGTAATAGCACATGTATCTGGAGGATATAAAAAAGCATGTGAAATGCATTTAGATAATGTAGTATTCACGTGTGAAGATGATAATTGTAGATCTAAAGAATCATTAGAAAATTTAAAACAAGAAGTTAAAAAAGCTGATAAAATTTCAAAAAAAGCTCATAGAATACATGATCTTAGATCAATTGCAAGATATCAATTTAATACTAAAAAAGCAGATGTTCTTATACCAGATGATACTAAAACTTATGGTAAATTTAATATTAGAATAATGTCAGAAAAAACTCAAATAGCAACTTTACATTTTGAAACAGGTCTTTATACACTTAATCTTCCAGGTGGAGAATTATTAAATCAAGAAAAAATAAATAGGGTTTTTATTGATTTTGACCTTCAATCAAATACATTATTTGCTCCAGGTATTAATGATGCTGATAGTAGTATTATACCTCAAGATGAAGTAGTTATAATTAAAGATAATCAAGTTGTTGGTGTTGGAAAAGCTATGATGGCTGGAGATGAAATGAAAAATTCTAATATGGGTATTGGTGTTAAAGTTAGACATAGGATTAAATAATATAAAAAGTGAATTAATGAATATATACAAATAAGTTATATATTTATAGGTATAAATATAAAATACACAGTATTAAGTTTTATTATTGTTTATATAATATATCTATTTTTACTAAGAAAATTAAAGGAGTTCATGATAATATGGTAGATTTAAAAGAAGAAATTAATAATAAATTACGAGGAATAGCTGACCCACATATGGGAATAAGTATAGTAGATATGGGACTTATTAAAAATATCACAGTTAATGAAGCTGAAAAAACAGCAGATATCACAATAACACCAACAAATCCAGGATGTATGAGTGTTGCAAACATTGCAACTAGTGCAAAAATTGAAGCTGAAAAAGTTGATGGTATTGATAAGGCTATTGTTACAGTTGAAGGCCATATGATGGCTGATGCTATAAATGAAATGGTTAATAAATAATTTTATTAATCATTATTTTTTAAAATGAAAACCTAAAAGTATATATAATAGAAGAGTACATAAATAACTATTAGATACTGTTACTCTTGTTTTAATTGTATCATTTAAATATTTAAAAATAGGGCGCGTGGCTCAGCTTGGTTAGCGCGCACGGCTGATAACCGTGAGGTCCTGGGTTCGAATCCCAGCGTGCCCACTTAATAAATTTCTATTTTTAGTATTATATCATATTATTTTTATAAAAATTCAACAAAATATTATTAATTTTTTAAAGTCTTAAATTAATATATGTTCTTTTTTTAAGTAATGATCTTATTAATTAATAGCTTAAAATTAACCATATTTCTATATATTTTTTTTCATAATAACAATAAAATAAAACATGATTATATCCATTTAAATCAGCAAATAAGTGTTTAAAATCAATATTTTAATTTTTTTTAAAAACATTTATATGTAATAATATGGATATATATTACTTGGAGCAATGGTAAAAATTTAGGTATGAACATTTCATCCTATTATATTTACCTTTTAATTTATAAACTATTTTTTTTAAAAATTATTTAAAGTACTTTGTTTATACTCAATTTTATTAACTATTTTATAATCCGATATAATATCTTTCATTTTATAAGATAAATTATATTTTTCACAATTACTAATAAATAACTTACATAGTTCTTTGTAATTTTCTGCAGGACATGAATAATTATTATGGTATTTATTAATATACTTCTGTTTTAAATTAAGGAAATTTTTATCTAACTGATTGAAATAATAATCTCTTTCTCTTAAAGTCATTCCCATATATGAACTTATAAATTTTGCATTATTTTGAAAAGATTCCTTAATAACAGTTAAAATATTATCTTCAGAACTTGTAATATAAGGTAAAACTGGTTGTAAAAGAACTCCTGTATAAATACCAGCATTACTTACTTTTTTCATAGCTTTTAATCTTTTACTAGGTGATGGTGCTCCAGGTTCTATTATTGACGCTAATTTATCATCAGTTGTAGTTATGCTAAACTTAATAATAACATTATTGTCATGATTTATATCTTTTAATAAATCAATATCACGTGTTATTAGATTACTTTTTGTTTCAATAGATAATCCACAATCATAATTTGATAAAATATTTAAAGCTTTTCGTGTAATTTCATATTTTTCTTCCATTGGATTATATGTATCAGACATTGCACCAAAACCAATAATATTCCTAGACCCTATTTTTTTAATTTCTTTCCTAAATAATTGATGTACATTTTCCTTAGATTTTACTATATCAAAATTTTTAATTTGATAACAACTACTTCTACTATCACAATAAATACATCCATGACTACAACCTCTGTATAAATTAAGATTATAATCTACACCAAACCATTTTTCAGGAAATTTATTTTTTGAAATTAAAGTTTTTGCTGGTAAAAATTCCATATTGTTCTATTTCTAATTAGTTACCAATATATATTTTTAAATAAAATGTGTGATGATTATTTTTATTTAATAATCTTGAGATTGTTACACATTACTAATTTTTCTAATTCTCCTGTTTAAAATTGTGTATATTTAAATATAGTTAATTATAACTAGATTGTAGAGATTATAATTAATTTATTGATGATGTTTTATGACCCTATTTTATCAAATATATTCTTCTTGTAATTACAAAATTAATAACAAAAAATTATAGAACAAAATTTAAATTATTTAACACCATTAAAAAACAAAACCAGTAGAAAATAAATCAAAGATGAAATAGTTGATAAGTTAAAATTCAATTCAAAAATGATATTAAAACAAACACAAGATAAATTAGAAAACAGGCCTAAAATACTAACTAAATTAGATAAATATCAAAAATAATTAATTAAATGGTAAAAATAGATTCAAAGTTAATATATTACAACCCTGTATTTTTAAATAAAAATTATAAAAAATAAAGTAAATTTAAAAAATTTAATAAATTCTTACTATAATTTTAAAAATTTTCAATAAAATTAAATATTATCTTTAAAAATTAAAGTAAATTTAATAAAATATTATATATACTTTAAAAATTAAACTAAAAAATAAGAAAAACAGGAGGCTACTGATAAAAAAGTTAAAAAACTACCCACAGACCACTATTTCAATTTTAAATTTTGACATATAAACTGTCTGATAAAAGACATTTTTCAAGTTTTTTTTATTAAAAATTTGAATTTTTATCACACATATAAATAAAGAAAATATTTTTCTAAATAAATAAAAAGGAGAATTTTATTATGACCCAAATGCAAGAAGCAAAAAAAGGAAATATTACTGAAGCTATGAAAGAAGTTGCAAAAAAAGAAAATGTAACTGAAGAATTCATAAGAAAAAGTGTTGAAAAAGGATATATTGCAATACCAGATAATAATCAAAGAAAAACAACACATGTAGGTATTGGGGATGGACTCAGAACAAAAGTAAATGCAACAGTAGGAACATCAACAGACATAAATGATTTAGATATGGAACTTGAAAAAGTAAAAATTGCCCAAGAAAACAAAACTGATACACTTATGGAATTAAGTATTGGTGGTGACCTTGATCATATTAGACAAACTGTACTAAAAAGTACTAATTTACCTGTTGGAAGTGTACCCATATATCAAACAGCAGTAGAATCCATAGAAAAAAATGGTTCAGTAGTTACAATGGATGCAGATGAAATGCTTAAAAATATTGAAAAACAAGCAAAAGATGGAATAGACTTTATGGCAATTCATTGTTCAGTAAATAGACAAACATTAAACAGACTTAAAAAACAAAAAAGAGAAGCAGGATTAGTAAGTAGAGGTGGAGCATTTATATCCTCTTGGATGGTTCATAATGATGCTGAAAATCCTTTATTTGAAAATTTTGATCAAATATTAGATATTGTTGAAGAATATGATGTATGTTTAAGTATGGCAAATGCAATGAGAGCTGGTGCTATTGCTGATTCAACAGATAGGGCACAAATTCAAGAATTAATAATTCTCGGTGAGTTAATTGATAAAGCAAGAAAACGAGGAGTACAAACAATTGTAGAAGGACCGGGTCATATTCCAATTAATGAAATTAAAACAAATGTAGATATACAAAAGAAATTATGTAGAAATGCACCATTTTATATGTTAGGACCTATTGTAACAGATATTGCACCAGCATATGATCATATAGTATCAGCAATAGGTGCAGCACAATCAGCCCAAGCAGGAGCTAATTTCATATGTTATGTAACTCCAGCAGAACATCTTGCATTACCTGGAGTAGAAGATGTTAAACAAGGAGTAATAGCAACAAGAATTGGTGCCCATGCAGGAGATATTGCAAAAGGTGTAGATGATGCTTCAGAAGATCTTAAAATGGCAAGAGCTAGGAAAAAATTAAATTGGGAAGAACAATATAAAATTGCAATGTGTCCAGAAGATGCTAGAGCAATACGTGATAAAAGACCTCCTGAAGAATCAGACACTTGTACAATGTGTGGTAATTATTGTGCAGTAAAAATTGTTAATCAATGGTTAGATACAGCATCGGCCGATGCATTTGAGGATTAATAAATAATCTTCATTTATTTTTTTTTATTTTTTAAGATGGTGCAAATAAAATTCAAATTTTAAAATATAGCACCTATACTTGTTATTGATTTATAAAATTAATTAAAAAAATTTAAAAAATAGTAAAAATAAGAAGTTATAAGTTATTTATATATTAAATAACTTGTTTTTATGCAAAAAGACCTGATTCTTCTAGTTTTTCTTCTGCATATTTAGATTTTTTATCTAGTTTTTCTTTAATTATACATGTTAATATTAGTGTTACTATTGGATATATTAAGAATATTCCTATATTGGTTAGGTAATTTGCCCATATTATTCCACCTAATGGTTCTCTTAATGCTGATATTGCATATGTATATGGTAAATATGGATTTATTGTTTGGAAAAATGTTCCTACTACTTCTATTGGATATAATCCTCCAGTTCCTGTAATTTGTACTACTAATATTATTACTGCTATTGCTTTTCCAACGTTTCCAAATGTTGAAACTAATGAGTATACTATTAACATTGTCGATAATCCTATTATAAACATTGTTATAATAAATAGTAATGGATCGGCTATATCAACTGATAACATGAATGTTCCAATTGTTATTACTAATGTTTGACAAATACTTACAATTAAAAATATTCCCATTTTTCCGAAATAAGTTTCTATAGATGATACTTTTTCTTTTATTTTTGTTTTATCTATTTTTACACTTAGTAATGCTGCTGTTATTATTGCTCCTACCCATTGAGATAATGTTAAGTAAAATGCTGCTATTCCAGATCCAAAGTTATCTAAGTCATAGTAACTGTAACTTGTTGTTTTTATTGGTGAATAGAAATAATTTTCTACATTTTGAGTGTTTTGTTCTTGTGATTGATTTGTTGTTTGATTTTGAGGTTGTGCTTGTCCATTTATTGCTTTTATTTGGAAGTATGTTTTTGTATCTAGTTCTTTTATTATTTGATTATTTATTTCTTTTTCTATTTTGTCTACTGCTGTTTCTGTGATTCTTGGTGCTATTGGATTTATTTTTTCATTGTTTATGTATTCTATTTCACCTTGTTGTGGTTGGGCTGTGTTTATTGATAATATGTTTGATGTAAAGTCTGAGGGTATTATTATTGCCGCATAATAATCTCCATTTTTGATTCCATTTCGGGCTTCATCTTCACTTTTAACCACCCAATTAAAATTTGTATCGTTATCTAAAGCATTAACTACTTCTTGACCATAGCTATAAGTTGTTCCGTTTATTGTTTGTGAAATATCATTATTTACAATTATAAAATCCATATCATCTGTTCTGTTATATGGATCCCAACATGCATCTATATTACATAATGAGTATAATGAAGGGATTATTATAACAGCTAAAATTACTATGAGTGCTATTGGATTTGTTAATAATGATTCCATATCTTTTTTCATTATTTTTAGTATATTGTTAATTTATATCACTCCATATACTGTTTTTTTAATTTAATATATATTATATTACATATATAAATTTTATATATATCTTTTATTATATATATGCTTTTCTTAAATATCTTTTTGAAATATTAAATGGATAACTAAGATACTATTTAAATGATAAAAAAAATAGATATTAACATAATAAAGTTTAAAAAATAAATATTAAATTTATAAAATTATATTATCAAATTAGGGAGATGATTTTAAAATGTGTATAGCTGCACCTGCAAAAATAGTTGAAGTAAATAGTAATAACATAGCAATTTGTGACTTTGGTGGTGTAAAACAAGAAGCTAAACTTGATCTTGTTGATGCGGATATTGGTAATTACGTTCTTATTCATTCTGGTTATGCTATTGAAGTTTTAACTGAAGAAGATGCTAAAGAATCTTTAAAAGCTTGGGATCAACTTATTGAGACTCTTGAAGATGAATAATTAACTATTACTTCTTTTTAACTTATTTTTTTATGTTATTATAACTTTTGTTATACCTTTTATTTCTAAGAATTTATTTAATAAATCACCTTTAATTGGTTTATCTGTGATTATTATTAAATTAGGATTTTCATTTAAATCAGGAATTTTTGCATAGGCTTGTCTTATACTAATATTTTCATTTGTTAGTAATTTTGTTATTTCATATAATATTCCTGGACTTTCAGCATTTCCTTCTATTTCTATAACACCTAATTTTAGTTCTTTATGTATGTTTGTTAGTAATGGCCCTGCTGGTTGTAAGTTATGAAATATTTTTGTTAATTCTTCATCATTATTTATTGTATTTATTGTTGATGTTATTACTCTTCTATCTACATTTATTGATTTTGCTAATGATACTGTGTTTATTTCTACATCACCAATATATAGTTTCTTTTCATCTATTCTTAGTCCTAATTCTAACATTTTTTTTATTACATTTAGTTGTGCTGGATATTTGTTAAATTTTTTTAATATATGTTTCCACATAGTTTTTATTTTTGAGTTTGTTTCCATTTATGTTTAATGTTGTATTAATTAAAGTTATAATGTACAAATTTATACACTAAAGCTTTATATATAACATTGATGTATAATTAATAATAGGAAATGAAAAAAACGATGTGATAAAAAATGAAAAGAAGTGAATGTTTTTGGCGATATCAAAAAACATATTACCAAACTAAAAACAATAAAAACAGATTTTAAAGATCCATTTAAATTATTTAAAAATTTATACTACAATTACTCCAATACATTCTTATTAGAATCCATGGAAAAAGATAATAAATTATCCAGATATTCAATAGTTGGATTTGATCCAATAGCAAAAATAGAAGCTAAAGATCATATATTAAAAATAAAAACTGATGAAAAAATACAAGAATACATAAAAGAAAATCCATTAAATGAATTAAAAACAATAACCAATATTAAAAATAATATGAAAGGATTTAGAGGAGGATTATTAGGATACATATCTTACGAATCAATAAAATACTTTGAAAAAGTTCCCACTCATAAAAGTGAATATCCTGATTTTGAATTTGGATTATATTTAGATTGCATAGTATACGATAGAATAAATAACACATGCAAATATACAACAGTATCAGAAAATAGATTAGACTTAATAAAACAAATAGAAAAAGAAGAACATTCAACAGGAACATTACAATATAAACAATTAAATAAAAATTATCCTAAAGAAACCTACAAAAAAATGGTACAAAATACAAAAGAAAAAATCAAAAATGGAGAAATATTTCAATCAGTAATATCAAATTCTCAAAATTATATAATAAAAGGAAGTAAATTACCATTATATCAACATCTTAGACAAATAAATCCATCACCATACATGTACCATATAAAACACGAAGATAGAGAAATTATAGGATCAAGTCCAGAAATGCTTCTAAGACTTGAAAATGATAAAATAGAAACATACCCAATAGCAGGTACAAGACCTAGAGGAAAAACCAAAGAAGAAGATTTAAAACTAGAAAAATCATTATTAAATGATGAAAAAGAATTAGCAGAACATTTAATGCTAGTAGATTTAGCTAGAAATGATGTAGGGAAAATTAGTGAAATTAATTCAGTAAAAGTTCCTAAGTTTATGGAAATAAAGAAATTTTCACATGTACAACACATTGTATCAAATGTAACTGGAAAATTAGATAAAAACAAAGATAGTATAGATTCATTTATGTCACTATTTCCAGCAGGAACTCTTAGTGGTGCTCCAAAAATAAGGGCAATGGAAATAATAAATAAGGAAGAAAATCAACCTCGAGGACCATATGGTGGTGCAGTAGGATATTTTTCATTAAATGGAAATGCAGATTTTGCAATAACAATAAGAACATTAACAACCAATAAAGATAAAGCAAAAATACAAGCTGGAGCCGGAATAGTATATGATTCTAATCCTGAATCTGAATTTATTGAATGTGAAAATAAAACTCAAGCTCTTGAACAAGCTCTTAAAGAAGCAGGAATACAGATGTGTGTACAATGATTTTAATGATAGATAATTATGATTCATTCACATATAATTTATATCAATTAATAGGTAAGTATCAACCTGATATCGAAGTAGTAAGAAACGATTGCATAGAACTATATGAAATAAATGAACTTAATCCATCACAAATTATAATATCACCAGGACCTGGAAATCCCAATAATGATAAAGACTTTGGTGTATGTAAAACAATTATTTCAAATATGAAAAATACTCCTATACTTGGAATATGTCTTGGACATCAAGGAATATATTCATCATTTAATGGTAAAATAAAAAAGACAAAACCATTACATGGAAAATATGACACCATAGTTCATAAAGAAAATGAATTATTTAAAGATATACCTAAAAAATTTACAGCTGTAAGATATCATTCATTAATATGTGATGAAACAAAAATTCCGGAAGATATTGAAATTACTGCAACAACAGAAAGTAATGAAATAATGGCAATCAAACATAAAAAATATCCTATATATGGAATTCAATTTCATCCTGAATCTATAGGAACTAAATATTCAGATAAACTTATACAAAATTTCTTGGAAGTAAAAGTATGAATGTTATAGATAATATTGTACAAAATAAATTTGAACAATTAATAATAAAAAAAGAGGAAAAATCTTTAGAAACTATTAAAAAAGAAGCTATGGATAAAGTTTCAACTAAAAAATCACATGTTTTTTATGATAAATTAAAAAAAGGAAATAATACAAAATTAATTGCTGAATATAAACCTGCATCCCCATCTCAAGGAAAAATTAATGATACTGATGTAAAAACAGTAATTAATAATTATGCTAATGAAGAAGTTGATCTTATTTCTGTATTAACAGAAGAAACTTACTTTAATAGTTGTCTTGAAAATTTAGTTAAAGCAAAGCAGATAACTTCTATTCCAATATTACGTAAGGATTTTTTAATTGATGAATATATGATTTATGAATCAGCGTTATATGGTGCTGATTGTATTTTATTAATTAATAATGTATATCCTGATATCAAAAAAGGTTTAGAAATTTGTAATAATTTAGGTATAGATGCAATTGTTGAATGTCATACATTAGATGATTTATTATTTATAAAAGATTTTGGTGCTAAAATTATTGGAATTAATAATAGAAATTTAGAAAATTTTAGTGTTAATTTAGAAACAACAAAAAAACTACATGAATTTATACCAGATGATGTATATTGTGTATCTGAAAGTGGAGTTAAAAATAGTACTGATGCATATACATTAAAAGAATATGGTGCTAATGCACTATTAATTGGAACAACTTTATTAAAAAAGAAAGAAACATCTGAACAAAGTAAGTTTATTCAAGAATTAAAAAGAATTCTAAAATAACTGATAAAGGAGGAGTAATTATTATGCAACTTAAAATTAAAACATGTGGCATTACAAAAGAAAACGATATTAAAAAACTAGACGATTTAAAAATAAACAATATTGGTTTTATAAACATAAAAAGATCTAAAAGATACATAACTGAAAAACAAATAAAAAAATACAATAATAAAACAAGCACTGATAGTATATTAGTTCTTGAACCTAATTCTCCTGGTGAAGTTCTAGAATTAATGGCTAAAACTAGAATATACCATATTCAATTACATTCTCTTACATGTTATGAAATAAAATATATTAAATGGATGAATAAATACAATCACGATTATAAAAGTAATAAATTACATATTACAAGAGCTATAGGAATTCAAGATGAAATAACTAAAGAAAAAGAAAAAGAAATTATTGAATTTAGTAAAGTATGTGATAGACTACTATTTGATAGTCAAACAGATGGTTTAACTGGTGGAACTGGAAAAACAATAAAAATTGATAATGTAATTAAAGCTCAAGAAATTGCAAGAAAAACAAAAAAATCAATAGAAATATTTCTTGCAGGTGGATTAAACTTAGAATATTTAACTAAAATAAAAGAAGACTTACATTATTTTGATGGAATAGATTTAAACTCTAAAGTAGAAAAACAACCTGGAATAAAAGATATTAACCAAATAAATAACATAAAACAATTAATAACAGCTATTTAAAAAAAGGAAGGTAATTACTATGATAAATAAAGGAAAATATGGGAAATATGGTGGAGTATACATACCAGAATTATTGATCCCAGCTATAGAAGAATTAGAAGAAGCATTTTATAAATGTAAAAAAGATGAAAAATTCAACAAAGAACTTGAGGAATATTATAAAGAATTTGCAGGAAGACCTACAAATTTATATTATGCTAAAAACTTATCAAAAAAAGTAGGTTGTAAAATATATCTTAAACGAGAAGACATGTTACATACAGGTGCTCATAAAATTAATAATACTATAGGACAAGGATTATTAGCTAAATATATGGGAAAAACAAGACTTATAGCTGAAACTGGAGCTGGTCAACATGGAATTGCAACTGCTGTTATTGGAGCCAAATTAGGATTAGATGTTGATGTATATATGGGATCTAAAGATGTAGAAAGACAAAAATTAAATGTTTTTAGAATGAAATTATCCGGAGCAGGTGTAATACCAGTAGATGTTGGATCAAAAACATTAAAAGATTCTATTAATGAAGCATTTAGAAATTGGATGTCAACAGTAGATAATACACATTATCTAATTGGAACTACAATGGGTCCTCATCCTTATCCTGAAATGGTAAAATACTTTCAAAGTGTTATAGGTAAAGAAGCAAGAAAACAAATACTTGAAAAAGAAGGTAAATTACCAGATACTATTATTGCTTGTGTTGGTGGTGGAAGTAATAGTATGGGTATTTTTTCAGGATTTTTAGATGATATTGATGTAGAATTAATTGGTGTTGAAGGTGGAGGTGAAGGTGTAGAAACTGAAAAAACAGGTGCAACCATATCTAAAGGAACTGATGGTATACTACATGGATCTTTATCTAAAGTATTACAATCAGATGAAGGACAAATTTCAGAAGCAAGTAGTGTATCAGCAGGACTAGATTATCCAAGTGTAGGACCAGAACATGCTTATTTAGATAGTATTAATAGGGCAAAATATGTTCCAATTAACAATGATGAAGCATTAGAAGCATTTCAAGAGTTATGTAAAACAGAAGGAATCATACCAGCTTTAGAAAGTTCTCATGCTGTTGCTTATGCAATAAAATATGCTAAAAAAGCAGAAAATAAAGGAAAAACTATCATTGTAAATCTCTCTGGTCGTGGAGATAAAGACATGCACATAGTATCAAAAGAATTAAAGGTGAAAACATGAGTAATAAAATATCATATAATGAATTATTTAATAAAAAGAAAATTAATAATGAAGGAGTTTTCATACCATTTATAGTAGCAGGAGATCCTGATTATGATACTTCACTTGAAATTGTTAAAACACTAGTTAATAATGGTGTTGATGCTTTAGAAATTGGTTTTCCATTTTCTGACCCTGTAGCTGATGGTAAAACCGTACAAGATGCTAATTTTAGAGCATTAAATGGTAATATGAATATTAAAAAATCAATGAAATTTCTTGAAGATATACGAAAATTTACTGACATTCCTATAGGATTATTACTTTATTATAATCTTGTTTATAAATATGGAATTGATGAATTTTACAAAAAATTATCATCTATTGGAGTAAATGGTGTATTAATAGCTGATCTTCCACCTGAAGAATCAGATCTTGTTATTGAATCTTCTAAAGAATATGATATTAATCAAATATTTATTGCAGCTCAAAGTACAACTAATGAAAGATTAAAAAAACTTACAAAGATTGCTTCAGGATTTATTTATGTAGTATCTGTTATGGGTGTTACAGGTGCTCGTAGAAATGTGGAAAATAATACTACTACTATGATAGAACGATTACATAATCATACAGATACATCATTATGTGTTGGATTTGGTATATCAAAACCTGATCATGTAAAAGAAGTATTAGAAGCTGGAGCAAATGGTACAATTGTTGGAAGTGCAATAATAAATATTATAAAAGATAATTTAGATGATAAAAATAAGATGTTAGATTCCATTGGAACATATGTTAAACAATTAAAAAAAGCAACAATATAAAAGGAGGTATTAATTAAAATGATCCAAGATGTGCTTGACAAAGTAATAAATGGCGAAAATTTAACACAAGATGAAGCATACAATTGCATGAATGAAATGATGGAAGGAAAATCAAATGAAGTATTGATTTCTTCATTTTTAACAGCTTTAAGAATAAAAAATGAAACAATAGATGAAATTACAGGTTTTGCAAATTCCATGAGAAAATACAGTATTAAAGTAGATTATACTCCAAAAACTTATTTATTAGATACTTGTGGTACAGGAGGAGATACTTTAAAAACATTTAATATTAGTACTATTGCTTCAATAATTGCAGCAACAGGTGGAGTAAAAATTGCAAAACATGGAAATCGTAGTATAACAAGTAAATGTGGTGGAGCTGATGCTCTTGAAAGATTAGGGGTAAATATTAATAATAATTCTAAAGAAGTTGAAAAATCAATAGAAAAATCAGGTTTTGGATTTATTTATGCCCCACAATATCATCCTGCATTAAAAAATATAATGCCAATTAGAAAGATGCTCAATACTAGAACGGTTTTTAATATACTTGGACCATTAACTTGTCCTGCCCCATGTAATGCACAAGTAATGGGTATATTTGATCCTGATTATGTAGAACCAATTGCAAATGTACTATCAAATCTTGGAACTAAACGTGCAATGGTTTTTCATGGATTTGATAATAATGATAATCCCGCAATGGATGAAATATCCATTATTGGTAAAACAAAAGTTTCATTTTTAAATGAAGGTATAGTTGATACTAAATATATTAGACCAAAAGATTTTGGATATGATATTGTTGATAAAAAAGATATAATGGCATATGATAATATTAATGATAATATACAAGTAATAAAAGATATAGTTAGTAATAATATAAAAACCAAGGCAGATTTAAGTAAAAAACAGTTATGTGTTATGAATGCTTCAGCTATATTTTATACATCAGAGATTGTTGATTCATTAAAAGAAGGAGTTAATTTATCAGAGAAATTATTAGAAACAGGGCAAGTATATCAAAAATTAGAAGAAATAAAAGAATGTAGTTAATTTAACTCATAAACTTTTCTTTAACTTTTTGATAACCAATTTTATCAAAAGGACATGAACTTATACATTCTGTACAACCAAGACTTCCAGCAATACATTTATCTTTATCTTTTAAGAATATTGCATCATTTACGCAATGATTTAAACAATTATTACAAGTATCACAAAATTCTTTAATCCATTCATGTTCATTTACTTTATTAAATGGTAAATTAGATGCACTAACAAAAATTACACCTATTTTTTGTCTTGGACCATGAGCTGAAGTTAATAATAATCCACTTTTACCAATATATCCCAATCCTGATTCTTGACCAACTTTTGTAATACTTATTCGTGCATCAAATGGATGAACAGGATCCGTACCATAACCTTTTTTTCTTATAAAATCTGATAATAAGAAAACAACACAATCTGCTTCTTTATAAACATTAGCATTTATTCTTAAAGCTTCATCCCCAAGTTCAGATTCTATTGCTTCTTTTCTCATTTCAAAACTAAATACTATTGTATTTCTATACAATGGTTCTTCCCCATTTAAAAAACGCATATCAAATCGAGTGTATTTAAATTCTGAAATTCCTAAATAATATCCATATTCTTCAATTTCTATTAAATCTTGTTTATTAATTTCAATTTTAGGATTTTTTGGATTTTCTATTTTTGATTCATTTTCTATACTTAAATAATCAGCTAATGTATGTAATTTATCCATTATTTTTTTCACCTACCTTTAATAATTTTTTATATTCAAGAGATATTTTTTATCCATATCATCTTTTTGAACATTAAAACTTTCTAAATCTTTTCATTCATTATAACAACCTAGACAACTATGAATATTTATTAATATTATTATGTTCTTATCTATGTTTTTAACTTTATTATATTTTTAAATAAATATTGATTTTTTTATAAGAAATATGGATACTGGTTAAATAATATGTTAATAAAAAGATATAATATTTTAGGAAAATATTTTCTATGAAAAAATAATAATAATAATAATATACCTTTATTTTCATAACATTATATTAAGTTAAAAAAAAATAATAAGGAATTGATAAATTTGAATATAGTTATTATAGGAGCAGGTCCTGCTGGCCGATTTGCTGCAATGAAAGCTGCTGAAAATGGCGAAAATGTTACATTAATTGAAAAACGATTTATTGGAGGTAAATGTTTAAACCAAAGCTGTATGGTTGTATGTTCTTTAAGTGATATTGCAAAACATATGCTTGAAGCTAATAGATTTAATGATCTTGAACTTCTTGATTATCAACCAGTTGTTAAATATGATAATATAACAAAGAAAGTTAAGGAAACTCAAAAAATTATAAGAAAAATTATTACAAGTGAAACTGAAGAAACTGGTGTAGACTTTATTCAAGGTGAAGCAAGTATTGATGCAGAAAATAAGATAGTTACTGTTAATGATGAAGATTATGAATATGATAAACTATTAATTTGTACTGGTTCTACACCATTTATTCCCCCTATTACAGGTGTTGAAAATGCTTATAATTATACAGATCTTTTAAAGCTTAAAGAAGTTCCAAATGATCTTATTATTATTGGTGGTGAAACTTCTGCTGCTGAATTTGCTAGTATTTATTCTTCATTAGGAAGTAATGTAAATATTTTATGTAGAAATAGTTTTCTTAAGAATATTAATGATTCTGAAGTTGAAGAATATATTGTTACTAAGTTATTAAAGAATACTGTTGTTCATGAAAATGTAGATATTAAACAAATTACTGCTGATGGTGTTGAAACTAGTAATGGTTTTATTAATGGTACTGTGTTACTTGCCACAGGTGTAAAACCCAATAGTGATCTTGTTAAAGATATTGTAAAATTAGATAGTAAAGGTAATATTATTACTGATGAACATATGCTTACTAGTAATGAAGATATTTATGCTGCTGGAGATGTTGTTGGTGGTATTCTTGCAACACCAGTTAGTCGTATGGAAGGTATGGTTGCAATACATAATATTTGTGGAAAAGTTGATACTCCAGATTATAGTATTATCCCCCTTAATATAACATTACCATATGATCTTGTATATCTTACAGGTACTAATGTATCTTCTAATGGGGCTGAAGGAATGTTACCTGGAGCAGCAGGTCCTGGATCTTTTTGGCATGTACTTGATGGATCTACTGGTTTAACTAAAGTTCGTATTGATGTTAGTACAGGAAAAGTTAATAATATCATTTCACTTTCACCTAATGCTAATCTAGCATTACCCTATATTGCTAAAGCTATGAAAGAAAATGTTACTTCATCTGATTTTGATAATTTTACTGAAATTCATCCTACAACAGATGGTATTTTTAAATTAATTGAATTTTTTAAAAGATTCAATTAAAAACTTTTTTATTTTTTAGTTTTATTAATGATTATTTTCCCTATTTTATCTGGTGAATCTAATACTTCTTTTGAATACTTACCTACATTTAATTTAATAGTTTCAATATTTTCTAATGCTTCATTTATTGTTTTTGTTATATTTTCTACTTTTGTTTCTAACATTGCTCCTTTAAATACTGATGATAAATTATGATATCTTCCATATTTTACTCCAATTACTATTACTACTGGTATTTTACAGGAAATTAATTCATGTAATGTTAATCCATCATCAGTTGTTACTGTTAAATCTACGATTTTATACAAATCATTTATCCAATCAACATAACCTAAATTTATTATATTAGGATGATCTATATATTCTTCACATTGTTTATTTAATGGGTAACCTATTACTATTATATTAGTTTCAGGATTTGTTTCAGCATATATTCTTACTGATTGTGCCATTTTATCAAATAGTGTTGATCCAGAAGTAAAAAGTATTGTTGGTTTAGTAGGATCATAATTTGATGGCATTTTTTCTTTTGCTATTTTTTCATCACCATTTATTATTCTAGTATTTATTGGTATATATGCTCGATGTACTTTATTTTTTGTTGAATTATTTGGAGTATCTGTAAATTGTGTTGCTTCAGGTAACATTATTATTTCAGTTATTTTAGAACAAACTTTTGTATCTGTTGGTGTTGATACAATTCCTATTGAAGGTTTATGAGCTAATTTTGCACCTACACAACCAATTACTGCCCCACCACCAATTACACCTATCACAATATCAGGATTTTCTTTTCGTATTAAATTTGCTGCTTTTATTCCTGCTGTTATTGTACTTATCCCTGCTTTTGCTAATTTTGTTTTTGAAGCAGCATGTCCTCCAGCAGCTGGTATTGGTGTTGTTAACCAATTCATGTCATGTTTTTTAAATAATAATCCTTGTGCTGAATTATCAAGAACTACTTTTGAAGTCATATTATATTTTTCTTCTAATGATTTAAGGATATTATATGCAATTCCTGCATCCCCACCAATTCCACGTCCTGTTATAAACATTAATGCTTTCATTGTTATTTCCTCTTTTTATTTTTTTTTGAATAAAATATTAATTATTAGTTTAGTAAGTAAAATGATACTGATTTTTATTTTATATTCTATGATATAGTATATATTAATAAATTTATTATATTTTAAAAAATTGAAGTTTTAGACTAAAGTTAATAGTTTTAAGTTTGTTTTAATTTCTAAAAAAATAGGAAAAAAAGTAAAAGGAGGTTAATTTATAATTTATGTTGTGTAAATACTTTATGTTCTTGATATTGTTGTGCAAAAGGATTGAATAAGAATCTTCTTGCCCCTAATAATATTAATATATCATTATTTGTGCGGTATTGTTTATTTTGGAATATAATTTTTCTAAATAGATCCCCTAATCCACCACCAGTTAATACATCCATTACATAATCCCCGAATACAGGATTTTGTATATTTAAATATTGTTCTAAGTAGTTTTTTAGTGTTCTTTTTCTTAAATATGCTATTATTATCGTAGTTATTAAGAATAAAATTATCATTACTATAAATTCTACTGGGTAAAACATTGTTGTTGTTATGCCTTTTGTTATTACTGCTGATACAATTGCTAATATTATACCTAATGCTATACCAAATGAATGATTTCCTACTTCCCCCATCATTATGTATCCAGAATAATCTTGTGATGCATATCCTAAGCATATGAAGATTAATAATATTGGTAAATAATATAATGGAGATCCTAATAAAGTTAGTATTGCAAATGATATTATTGACATTATAAATACTGTTGTACATACTGTTCCAGGTTGCATATCTGCTATATTCATTATTTGTACCATTAATGCTACTAATATTGCTATTGGTCCCATACAATAGTATCCAAGTACCATTACTGCGATTATTCCTATTCCCCTAAGAAGTTGTCCTACATCAATTGGTAATGAACCTATCTTTTTTCTACCTAATAAATCATCAATAAATGCAAGTATACCCATAAGTCCTATCAGGTATGAAAATGGTTTTGGAAAAAAGATAACCATTGCTATAAATGGTGCTATTCCAATTGCTCTTGGTATTCCTCCACGAACATCTTCAAATAAGTTTCCTTTAATCTTAGTAAATAATACTGTGAAAAATATTGTTAGGATCAATGTAAGTATTAATGCTAATATCCATGTTACATATATTTCCATTTTCTCACCTTTTACTATTTTATTTATATAATTATTTTCTAAAACTAATAATTTAGTATTGTTTTATAAATAAGCATATATTAATAGTAATTTTTTTTATTATATAATAATATTATTTAATCTATCATATTTATACTATTATTTTTTCTACAATACTATCAACTATCATGATTATTGTTGTATTTTATTTTTTTGAGAAATTAAGTATTTGATGGTGATTTAAGTCTTAAGTTGTTATGGGTGGTTTTTTTCTATTGTTATTTAATTTATTGGATATCTTAAAAAGGCTGCCATACTACCTAGTGCTTTTAATTGTTGTCCACCATCATGATCATTGCTTATTATTGTTACTTTTCCTCCCATATTTTCTACTGTGTTCATTAGTTCTGTTATTTCTCTGTTTCTTAATAGTTTGTCTAGTACTAATAGTTTTTCTACTGCTCCCATGTTTATTGCTTTTTTTGTTTCTTTTTGAGAATATGCTATAAGATTTGATGATTTTCCAATTAGGGCTAATAAATCATTTACTTCTTTTATTTCTTTTGCTATTCTTGCTTCTTTTGTTAATTCTTTTATTATTCCTGTTTTTAGGATTTCTTGTATTCCGGTGTGTCCTCCAGATCCTGTGTTTTCTATGATGGATTTTTTTGCAAGATCTTGATGTTTGTTTTGTAAGTATTCATAATAGCTATTTTTTGTAAATCCTGGCCCTATTATTATTAATTTGTTTATTTTTTTGTATTTTTGTATTACATTTGTGATTTCTGTGAAGTATTCTATTTGTTTTTCTTTTCTGTTTTTTTGTATTTCTTGTTTTCCTGATAGTTCTCCTTGTATTGGTCCTATGTAGTCTATCCCATATTGTCTGATTATTCCTATATCTGTTGTGTTATCTTCTAGTGCGATTATTATTTGTGTTGGTTTTTTTGTTGCATTTATTGCTTCTTCTAGTCTTTTTAAGCTCCATTTATCCCATGTTTTTTGTATTCTTATTGTGTTATTTTCTTGTATGTTTAACGTGTGGTGTGCTCCAAGTGGTATTATGTCTTCTGGTCCTGATTCTATTATTCCTGTTAGTCTTAGCATTCCTGTGTATTTGTGGTATTTTATTTCTTTTACTCTTAGTCCTAAGAAGAATGTTTTTTTTATTCCTCGATCACTTCTTATTTTATCTCCTGTTGGGTCTTGTATTCTTCTTGTTGTTAGTGATGATACGTAGTTATTTTTTTGGATTATGTGTGAAAGGTGCCATAGGTCATCTTGTGATTCAGGTATTAATTCTATTAGTCCTTTTTTTTTGTCTTGTTTTTTTATATGCATTCTTTTTTTCTCTTGTTATTTTTATTATTGTTTTATTTTTTGTGTTTTATTGTTTATTAGTATTTAGTTAATAATTTTTATTATTTTTTATTAAAATAGTAATACTTTTATATTACTTATTATATAATTAGTATTACCAACATAATTGGTAGGTGAAATAAACAAAATTAAATAATTAAAAAATAAATTATGAATCAAGAACAAAAACATGCATTAGTAGAAACAGTAGAAAATACAAGCCCATGGGAAAGAATATCAACTACAGAAGATGGAATATTCTTAATAAAAACTCCCGAAAACAATGGTAACGTAACAGTATTTGTAGAAATAAATCCTTCAGTAAAAGGACAACCTCTAAAAAAAAGAGGTGTATTTATAAAAAATAAAGAGGAATATGAAATAATAAAAGAATTACTATCAAATCATAAAATAAAAGAATTATTAGAAACAATAAATGAATTTTATTGTAAACAAGAAATACCGAAAATAGAAATATAAAAAAAGCTATACAAAAATAATAGTATATATTTATTAAATTATTAGGTGTATTAATGACAAAAAGAAATATAACAATAATTGGTGCAACAAGAGGACTAGGAAAATGGATTGCTAAATATTTAAATAATTTTGAGCATAACATTACAATAACTAGTAGAAATTCTAAAGAAGGAAAAATAGTTGCTAATAAACTTAAAGTAAATTATTCAAACAATAATATCAAAGCTATTCAAAATGCAGATATAATAATATTTGCTGTTCCTTTAGATAAAATGGAAGAAACTATAAAAGAAATTGCACCTTATGCTCCTCCTAACTCTGTATTAATTGATATTGCATCTATTAAAATAAATTCAGCAAATGCTTTAAAAAAGTATGCACCTGAAAATACAGAGATATTACCAACACATCCTATGTTTGGACCAAGATTACCAAGTCTTGAAGGACAGATTGTTATATTAACTCCAACAGATATTAATGGATCATGGTTTAAAATAATTAAAAAATTTCTCATACAAGAAAATACTCATATAATCATAAGTTCTCCTGAAGAGCATGATAAAATGATGAGTATAGTACAGGGATTAACTCATTTCACATATATAACTCTTGCTTCAACAATTAAAAAACTTAATATTTCTATGAAAGAATCTAGAAATTTTGCAAGTCCTATTTATAATATGATGCTTGATATGATAAGTCGTATTGTTGCTCAAAATCCATATATGTATTATGCAATTCAAAAACAAAATCCTGAAACTAGAAAATCAAGGAATTGTTTAATAAATGAAATTAATTATATGAATAATCTTATTGAAAAAGGTGATGAAAAAACATTTGTATCTATTATGAGTAATTCTGCAAAGCATTTTGATGATTTTGAAGAATCTCTTGGACGATCAGATAAAGCTATTAATGCTTTGAATACTGAATTAGTATATCTTAAAAATAATATTGGTATGGAAGTTGGATTAAAACATAGATATAATGGTAATATTCATGTAGGTATTATTAGTGAAGTTAATAATGAAGTTGTTATCATTAATAAATCTAATAAACAGCTGAAAATTAAAATATCTAATATTGATATTTTATCTAAAGAAGAGTTATTAGATTGGAAAAAGAATAATTTAAATAGATATTATTATGATTTGTCAGTTATTTTTAGTAAATCATGTGATGAGGGTATTTTAGCTGATATATTTAGAAAGATTGATCAGGTTATTGATGTAGATATTATTGATGAATATTATGGTAATCAAATATCATATGATCAGATGAGTATTACATTTCATTATAGTGTTTTTGATAAGGAAGATCGATTTGTTGTTGAAGATTATATTCAAGGTATGGGAGGTATCATACGGTAATTATTTAACAACATATTGATTTTTTTTTATTTTTTTAAAAATTTACTCTTTTTATTACTTTTTTTAATTAATAGTTTTAAGTGTTTAATTTTATTTTAATTAGTTAATATTAACTTAATTAGTATAAAAAATATTATAAAAATTATTTAAATTATTTAAAACTTAATTTGATCTTAATTTAATAATACTAGATGATATATTAAGAATTATAATTAAATTTTTTATTAAAAAAACCAAAACATTTATATATAACTTATTATAAACTTATAATTACAAAAGGTTAATAAAATAAATATAATAACCTTTAGTTAATAAAATATAATACTTATCAATTCACAAATTAATCACAAAGGAGATGAATTATCATGCAAGAAGAATTAAAATTAAAAGTAGCAGAAGCATTTTCACAATCAGACATTGGACGATCAATAGCAAGAATAGACCCCAGTTGCATGGGAAAAATGAATCTTAAAGACGGTGACATAATAGAAATAGAAGGAAATAAAATCACAACAGCAACAGTAGTAGCATCACAATCAGATGTAAGTTTAGGAATACTAAGAATAGATGGATACTTACGAAAAAATGCAGGAACATCAATTGGAGAAGAAGTAACAATAAGAAAAGCAGAAATCAAAGAAGCTAAAAAAGTTGTTTTAGCACCAACAGACCAAGAAATTGCAGTACAAGGAAATGTCAACTCAGTATTCAAAGGAAGAATAGTAAACAAAGGAGACATAATCATATCAGGAATACGAAGACAACAAACACATATGTTTAATGACATATTCAATGAATTCATGACCGATGTAGCACCAATTGGAGAAGTAAAACTTGCAGTAATAAACACAAAACCATTAGGATCAGTACAAATAACAGATGCAACCAATATTGAAATAGAAACAAAACCAGTAGATCCTAGCAAACTAGAAGGAATAGACAAAATCATTGATGTATCCTATGAAGACATTGGTGGACTTAAAAAAGAAGTTAAAAAAGTAAGAGAAATGGTAGAAATACCAATGAAACGACCAGAACTATTTGAACGACTTGGAATATCAGCTCCAAAAGGAGTATTAATGCATGGACCACCAGGAACAGGAAAAACATTACTTGCAAAAGCAGTAGCAAATGAAACAGATGCACATTTCATAGTAATAAATGGTCCAGAAATCATGAGCAAATATGTAGGAGGATCAGAAGAACAATTAAGAGAACTATTTGAAGAAGCAGAAGAAAACAGCCCATCAATCATATTTATAGATGAATTAGATGCAATAGCACCAAAAAGAGAAGAAGTACAAGGAGATGTAGAACGAAGAACAGTAGCACAATTATTAACATTAATGGATGGTCTAAAAAGCAGAGGACAAGTAGTAGTAATCGGTGCAACAAATAGACCAGATGCAATAGATTCTGCTCTTAGAAGACCAGGACGATTTGATCGAGAAATAGAAATAGGTGTTCCAGATACAGAAGAAAGAAAAGAAGTATTAGAAATCCATACAAGAGGAATGCCACTATCAGAAGATGTAAATCTAGATGACATAGCACAAATAACACATGGATTTGTAGGAGCAGACCTAGAAGCATTATGTAAAGAAGCAGCAATGATTGTATTAAGACGAGTAATACCAGATATACAAACAGATAAACAAATTCCACAAGAAAAACTAAAAGAAATGGTACTACAAAAATCAGACTTCAAAGAAGCACTAAAAGAAATACAACCATCAGCACTACGAGAAGTATTAGTACAAATACCAAATATATCATATAAAGACATAGGTGGATTAACTGATGCAAAACAAGAATTACAAGAAGCAGTAGAATGGCCAATAAAAAACCCTGAAAAATTCAAAAAATTCTCAATAACACCACCAAAAGGAGTAATACTTAATGGACCACCAGGAACTGGAAAAACACTTCTAGCAAAAGCAGTAGCAAATGAAAGTGAAGCAAACTTTATATCAATTAAAGGACCAGAACTCTTATCCAAATGGGTGGGAGATTCAGAAAAAGGAATACGAGAAGTATTTAGAAAAGCAAGACAAACAGCCCCAACAGTAATATTCTTTGATGAACTAGATGCAATAGCATCAACAAGAGGAAACAGTAGTGATTCAGGAGTAACACAAAGAGTAGTAAATCAACTTTTAACAGAAATGGATGGAATGGAAGAACTACAAGACATATCAGTAATAGCAGCAACCAACAGAAAAGATATAATTGACCCAGCATTACTTAGAGCAGGAAGATTTGACAGACATGTAGAAGTAGGCGAACCAGATCTAGAATCAAGAATAGCAATATTTAAAGTACATACAAAAGACATGCCCATAGAAGATAATGTAGACATAGAAAAACTAGCCAAAGAAACAGAAGGATATGTTGGTTCAGACATAGAAAGTGTATGCAGAGAAGCAGTAATGTTAACATTAAGAGAAAATATGGAAGCAGAAAAAATATCACTAAAATCATTTAAAGAAGCTATGAAAAAAGTAAAACCAAAAGAAAAAACAGACGACTTAATCTCATACAACTAAATTCATAAATTAAACATGTAATAATGAAAATGGATAATCACCTAATCCATTTTCCACTCACCTTTTTTAAATAATTTAAACCATACATTACCAATTCTTAATTTTTAATATAACTTATTATCTTAAACATCCAATAGGTAATATTTTAATTCCATCATTTCTTGTATAAGCAAATTCATCACCAGTAACAATAGCAAGAAATGTTGGTTCTTTTATATTTGTTTTACCTTCAGATATACTTTTTTTTATTAATTTATCTAATTTTAATAAATTTTTAGCACCTTTTTCAATTTCAGAACTACTTAATTTAAATTCAATTAATGCATATCTTCCATCATCTAAATGTAAAACACAATCAGCTTCTAAACCATAACGATCACAATAATACGATAAAGTACCCCCTATTGAACTTGAATAAACATTTAAATCTCGAATACATAAATTTTCAAATATAAATCCAAATGTATTTAAATCATATAATAATATTTCAGGTGTTAAACCAAGACTAGCAACAGCTATTGAAGGATCAATAAATTCTTTTTTATTTATAGATCTTATTTTTGTAGCAGATCGAATATTAGGATTCCAAGAAGGTATATCCTCAATTACAAATATTCTTTTTAATGCATCAATATATGAATAATATGTTGGTTCAGATATATCTCCAAAATTTATTTTAATATCTTTCATTATTGTATTATTTGAAGCCAATGTTGAAATATTTCTAGCATAAGATTGTAATATACTTTTAACTCGTTTAGGATCTCTTTTAATTCCATCTATAGCTGATACATCACTTTGACAAATATTTTCTATATAATTCTTTACAACAAATAATTGAGCTTTTTTAGATTTTTTATGGATAGTACTAGGCCAACCTCCACGACAAGCAACAAATATTAAATCTTCAATCATTAAATCAGATTTAATTCCATCAATATCTAATTTTGAATCATTAAACAGATCTTCAATTGAAATTTTACCATTTGAATCTTTACTTTCAAATAAACTCATAGGCCTCATAAGTAATCTATGTATACGACCTGTACCAGTATGCATTATTTTACTTTCATCAACTGTTGTAGATCCAGTTAATATGTATAACCCATCTTCACCTATTTCATCAACACTATTTCTAACTGCATCCCATAATTTTGGGAGTAATTGCCATTCATCTATTAATCTAGGCGTTTCACCTTTAAGAAGTATTGATGAATTAAAATCTGTTAATTTTAAATATGACTCAATTTTTGAACTATCTAATTTTAAAATACTTTTCGCATGTTGTTTTGCTGTGGTTGTTTTCCCACACCATTTTGGACCAATAATAAGAATTGCTCTTATATAACCCATTCGTTCTTTTAAAATATCATCTATAATACGTTTATAATATTTTTTATTCATATAATCATCGTTTATTATTTTTTTTA
>JAUNXU010000048.1 GCA_030539615.1 Methanobacteriaceae archaeon
AGTATAGATTCATTAGTAGACTTAAGAGCAGCACATGAAACTTCACAATACATGGGATTAAATGTATTTGAAGGTGGAGTAGTAGACATGAAAGAAGTTGGAGTACTCGAACCTCAAAGAGTTAAAAAACAAGCTATACAATCAGCAGCTGAAGCAGCTGAAATGATTTTAAGAATTGATGATGTAATTTCATCAACTGCTGGTGCAGGTGCACCTCCAGCTGGAGATATGGGTGGTATGGGTGGCATGCCTCCAATGATGTAAGATCATTAAATATCTTAAATTATTCTTTAGACTATACTAAAAAAGAAGATAACAATATAGTTATTTTTCTTTATTACTTTTTTTTTAAATTTAATAATATAACTTTTTAATAAAATGATTAATGTATATCATATAATCTAAAAATCTATTTTAATAAACTATTTTTAATAAATAATAATTTTACTAAATTATAATAAATGATTAATGTTTATCTCTTAATTTAATGAAGTGTTTAATTAAGGATATAACTTATGAAAAACTAATAAGAAATTAAATATTAAAAAATATATAACTAATTTTATGAACTTTGAAAAACTTGATTTTAAATCTCAAGAAAAACCTTTTTTTGGAAATATATCATTATATCATAAAATATGTATGGATATATTAACTACGTTATTATCTCTTAGTGAATATAATATTTCTTTAATAGAAAATGAATCAAAAGATATTGTTTCACTAATGGTAATTAATCTTACTAATAACATATTAGATTCATTAGATTTTATTAGTGATAACTTTAGAGCTAATAGTTTAATAGTAAATGAATATCCATTACTTATTGAAATTAAACAAATGATTGATTATTTACTAATGGATCCATATTCTGCAGGTGATAAAAATATTAATCTGGCTATGGATATATTTTCTGATTTTTTTAAATTAATTGAAATAAAATTTTTATTACTAAAAGATTATAATTATGAATGGCAAGCTCCAAATGAAGTTATTAATGAATATGATTTAGAAATAGAAAATTTTGTTATTAGATTAGATGATTATCGTAAACGATTTGAAGAAATAGTATAAAAAAAAGTAAGTTAAAGGAGTTTAAAAAAATAATGTAGTTATTGGTCTCTGGAGAATATATGTATTGCAGCTGTTCCACCAGTTCCACCAATATTTTGTGTCATACCAATTGAAGCACCATCAACTTGTCGTTTTCCTGCTTCTCCTCGTAATTGCCAAACTATTTCAGCTGCTTGTGCTATTCCTGTAGCTCCTAACGGATGTCCTCTTGCTTTTAATCCACCTGATGGATTTACTGCTATTTTTCCATCAATTTTTGTTTCTCCGTCTTCTAGTGCTTTTCCACCTTCTCCTTTTTTGAAAAATCCTAAGTCTTCTATTGCTAATAATCCATTTATTGTAAAACAATCATGAACTTCTACTGCATCTATATCTTTTGGAGTTACTTTTGCAATATCATATGCTTTTTTAGCAGCAGTTACTGTTGATTCTATTGTTGTAAGACTTTTTCTACTGTGTAATGCTATTGTATCTGATGCTTGTGTTGAAGCTTTTATATATATTGGTGTGTCAGTATATTTTTTTGCATCTTCTGCTGGACATAACATTATTGATGCAGCACCATCTGATACTGGTGAACAATCTAATAATCTTAATGGGTCAGCTACTTTTCCAGATCTTAATACTTGATCAGTAGTTATCTTATTTTGAAACTGTGCTAAAGGATTTTTTGATCCATTTTCATGTCCATTAACAGCCATTTGTGCTAATTGTTCTGATGTTGTTCCATATTCATACATATGTCTTTTTGCCATCATAGCATATAATGCAGGAAATGTTATTCCCTGTTGTGCTTCCCATTCTTGATCTGAAGCAGCTGCTATTGCTGGAGTAGCATCAACAATATCTGTCATTTTTTCAACACCTGCAGCTATTACATTATCATAATAACCTGATGCTACTGCCATAATTCCTTGTCTTAATGCAAGACCTCCTGAAGCACAAGCTGCTTCTACTCTAGCACATGGTACTGGATTTAATCCAGCATGATCTGCTATTAATGGTGCGATATGTTCTTGATCTAAAAATAATCCTGCTGACATATTTCCTACATATATAGAATCTATATCTTCTCCACTCATATTTGCATCTTGAATAGATTTTAATCCTGCTTCTACTATTAAATCTCTAAAAGATTTATCCCATAGTTCTCCAAATTTGGTTTGGGATACTCCTACTATTGCAACATCTCTCATTTTTTCTTAGTCTCCTCTATATTTTATTGCATTTTAATTTTACCTTTGTATTTAGCATATGTTGAATAATCTACGAATATTAAGTTTTCTTCTTGATCTTTTATTGTTTTTGCTCTTTTTTGTACTTCGGTTATATTATCATTTACTTTTATACTAAATGCATCGCTTCCTGCTCCAGATCCATAAGATACAGCAAATATTCTTTCTTTAGGTTTTGCTATATCTAAAATTGATGAAAGACCAAGCGGTGTTGCTCCTGAATAGGTATTTCCTATTTTTGGTGTTAATAATCCATCTTTATATTGATCTTCGTTGAATCCTAATTTCTTTGCAGCTCTTATATAAAATTTTCCATTTGGTTGATGGAATACTGCATGATCATAATCTTCTGCTGTTGTACCCATTTTTTCAAACATATTTTTTGCTGCGTTTAGCACATGTTTAAAGTATGCTGGTTCTCCAGTAAATCTTCCCCCATGGGAGGGGTATGCTTGTCCTTCTCGTCTATAAAAATCAGGTGTATCTGTTGTAAAACTACATGTTCCTTCAAAATCAGCAATAGTATCTTTTTTACCTATTATATAAGCTGATCCACCAGCTGATGCAGTATATTCTAATGCATCTCCAGGTGCTCCTTGTGATGTATCTGCTCCAATTGCTAATCCATATTCAATCATATCAGAATCTACTTCTCCAATAATAGCTTGCATTCCAGCAGTCCCAGCTTTACATGCAAATTCTAAATCTGCTGCTGTTAAATTGGGGGATGCTTGTATTGCATCTGCAACTATTGTTGCTGTTGGTTTTACTGCATAAGGGTGTGATTCTGATCCTACATATATTGCATTTATTTTTTCTGGATTTATTTGTGCTCTTTTCAATGCTAATCTTGCTGCTTCTACTGATATTGTTATAGTGTCTTCATCAGGTCCAGGTACTGATTTTTGATCTACTACTAATCCTCTTGAAATAGCTTTTGGGTCATCTCCCCATACTTTAGCAATTTCTTCGACTTTTATCCTATATGGTGGGATATATGATCCATATCCTACAATTCCTGCCATTTACTATCACCAGTTTTTTGTTTATTAATAATGGTTAATTATCAAAAGATTTTATTTTTTTATCTTTTTTTACCATTTTGAAAAATATATTATTATTTATATTGATTCTATTTAATTTATATTTCTTTTCTTTTTTATTTAATGTAGATTTTTTAAGGTATTTTATTAATAGTCATCGGTACAATAATATAATGTTAATCATATAATTATATTATAATTTACATTTAACATTTAATTAATGTATTTACAGATTTAATTTTTTTAGAGGGATTTAAAAATTTATGAAAACCATAGCAATAACAATTAAAACAGTTGAAAAAACAGGTGTTTTACATCAGATAGCTGAAAAATTAGCTATTAAAAATTTTAATATTATTTATACTCATTTATTTGTTGAGGAAGATAATACAGGTACTATATATATGGAAATAGAAGGTGTTGAAGATGATCATGAATTAATAAATTATGTTAATTCTATATCTGATGTAACAAGTGTTGAATTTCATAAAACATTATCTGATATTTATGGTAAACGAGTTATTGTAGTAGGTGATGGTGAGTTCATGGCTCAAGCTGTTAAAGGTGGTATTATGGAAGCTGAAAAACATAATATAAATGGTGAACGTATTAGTGTAGATGGTATGATGATTGGTGGAGGTACTCAAATTCAAGAAGCAATCATTGCTATAAGTCGTCTTCCAAGAGTTTGTGCATTAGTCCTTTCAGGATCTATGATGGGTGGTAAAATAACAAATGCAATCACAAGATTAAAAGAAAGTGATAAAGAGATAATTGTTGTAACATTACAAATGCCTGGAGATGTTCTTACAGCTTCAGATGTTACTGTTAATGATCCTGTTCAAGCAGGGGCAATGGCTGTTCGTATGGTATCTGATATTGATAAATTAGATGTTTATAATCAAATAATATAAATGGGGTGTATTATTTAATGCTTGTTATATTTGATGAAGAATATATTAAAACTTTATATCCTGAGATTTTAGAACATAATCGTTATATTCCTAGATGGATTTTTCAAATAATTGAACATTATTTTCCTGATTCAAGAAAAATTCGTGAAGAATATCTTGCAGATAATAAATCAATAAAACAATCAAATGAGATTAAAATGAATGAACTTACAGATAGTATTACTCGTTTAGATTATCCAGATGATTTAAATTGGATGTGTATGGAAGTTTTAAATTTTTTAGATACAAATCCAATGTGGAGAAATATTGTTAAAGAAGTTAAATTTGGAGAAGATCCATTACCTCCTGAATGTTTAAGAAAATAAAATAATTTATAAAATAAAATTTATATTTAAGTTTAATTAAAAGTTTTATTCGTTGTGATTTAAATTGAAAGGTCGATCTTTAAAAAAAAGTAGTGAAATTGATAGTAAACCTAAAAAAAGAGAAAAAAATAGTAATAAAAAGCCTTGGATTATATTGGGTGTAATTATTATACTCATAATTTTTCTTGTATTTGTTACATCAACTTTAAATGGTGATGTTGGAACTGTTAATCAAAGTAATGTAACAAATATTACTAATAATACATCAGTTCAACAACAACCTACAAGTGAATTATTAAGTAATAATAGTAATGGAACAGTTACTCGAGAAGGTCCATATGGTAATAGTAATTCTCCTGTAAAAGTTGCATATGTATTGAATGTTAATTCAAGATTGGATAAATATATTTTAATGGATGATTCAATTAAAAGTAAATCTTCTGAATTAGAATATTGTTATTATATTTATAAAATAAATGCAACAAGTAAAACTAATAATTCAGATAATAATTTATCTAGTGTTGGTAGTCTTGTTAATAATAGAAGATCTTTAATTAAAGATGCTATGGTTTCAGATATATCTAGTCAAAATTTTAATCTTGTTGTAGATGTTCATTATACTAATGATTCAAATTTTAATTATATTTATGGTTCTAATGAAAATAGAAGTCTTGAATCTACTATTGCTAAAGATATTGCTAATGATTTTGACTGGTTAAATTATTATTCTAATGAATATAATAGTTCCATTGCTGAAGAATTAGGTAATATTCCATTAGTTACATTCTATGCATCTGCTCAACCAGAAAATACTATAATATCTTCTCAAAATCAAAATTTAATTGAATTTATTGATGGGTTTGATATTTTAGGATATAATAATACAATAACGAATAATACTAATGTAACTGATACTAATAATACAAATACAAGTAATGCAATTAATAACTCACAAATGAATAATACAACTAATAATAATTCAACTAAGAATAACACTACTCGGAAGTAATAGATTAATTTTAATCTATTAACTACTTTTTTTTATATAAATTTACACATTTACTAAAAAAAAACCTGATATATGAATATAAAAAGGGGATGCTATGAACAATTTAACTTTTAAACTATTAATTTATAATATTGATAAAAATAGTATTTTGTTTAAATTATCTGATATATTTAAACAATATGAATATGGGGATTATGATGAAGGAGAAATAATTGGTGGTATTTATAGTCAAATTAATAAATTATTATCTCTTGCAACAAGTTTTGGTTTTAATAAGAATCTTTGGCATAATTATTTATCTTTTTTATTGGCTACTTCAGAAAATTCATTTACATTAATATCTGAAAAAGTAGGAAAACATGAAGGTACTGTAAATCAGTTTGTAAAAAATGATTTTTTAGTATTTAAAATGTTGTTTGATTATGATTTTTCAGAAATAGAGGAAAATTTAGGTATTACTTGTTTTTCTACAATTCAAAATTATGAAGCAATAGTAAAAAATGAACAAATATTTAATAAAGATGTTAGTATAAAAGTACAAGAACTTAGTGATTTAATAGAAAAGACAGATACTGTTGATGAATTTTATACTGTTGTAATGAATTTTTATAAAAAGTATGGTGTAGGTAAATTAGGATTAAATAGAGCTTTTAGATTGTCTTATGATAATAATCTTGATTTTTTAATTCCTATTACTTCATTAGATGATGTAGTGTTAGATGATTTGGTTGGATATGAATCTCAGAAAAAACAATTAATTACTAATACTGAATCTTTTATTAATGGTAATGTGGCAAATAATGTATTGTTATATGGTGATTCTGGGACAGGTAAATCTACTAGTATTAAAGCGATTTTAAATCAATATTATGATCAAGGTCTTCGAATGATAGAAGTATATAAACATGAAGCTAAATATTTATCAAAAATTATTTCTGAAATAAAAAATCGTAATTATTATTTTATTATATACATGGATGATTTATCATTTGAAGAGTCAGAAAGTGAATATAAATATCTTAAAGCTTTAATTGAAGGAGGATTAGAAACTCGATCAAATGTTTTAATTTATGCTACTTCAAATAGACGACATCTTATTAAAGAAACATGGAATGAACGAATAAATAATAGTAATTCTGATGATATGTATCGTTCAGATACTATTAAAGAAAAATTATCTTTAGTTGATAGATTTGGTTTAAATATTGGATTTAATAAACCTTCTTCTGAAGAATATTTTAAAATATTAACTACTCTTATTGATAAATATCCTGAAATTGAATTATCAAAAAAAGAATTAAAAGAAAAGTCTAATAAATGGTTATTAAGTCATAGTACTTCAGGACGTTCAGCTCAACAATTTATTTATTATTTACTTGCTGAGAATTCTTGATTTTTAATTCTATTAATCTTTTTATATTTTATTTATAAATCTTTAAATTTTTTTGTATTGATTTTTTTTAATAGTTTTAGGATAATATTTATATATTACATATGAACATATGTTCATATATAGAAAGGAGTAGGTTAAAAAAATGAACGAAAATAAAAAAAATGATGATATATGCACTATACAAAAAACCCATCCTAATTCAATTCAAAAAGTAAAAAAAGAAAAAATAAACGAAGAAATTATACTTGAATTGTCAGAAACATTTAAAGTATTTGGAGATCCTACAAGGGTAAAAATAATGAATATTTTATCAATAGAAGAACTATGTGTATGTGATATATCAGAAATTTTAAATTTAAGTCAATCAGCAGTATCACATCAATTAAGAATATTAAGAAATAAAAATCTCGTAAGATATAAAAAAGTTGGAAAACAAGCATACTATTCACTCTCAGATAAACATGTGGTACAAATACTAAAAATAGGTGTAGAACATGTCACAGAATAAAAAAGAAAATAAAATTGGATGTTATGATCCAAATTGTAATAATAAAGAATGTAAAAGACCCGCACATTATGATTACATATGTTTAAACACTGCATGTCATAATTCACGATGTCAAGTAATAGAACATTACAATAGAACTTTATTAAATTATGGTTCTAAAGAAGAAACAGAAAAAATACGCCAAAATGAACATGAACATCATGAACACAATGGTCGAATGTGTAGTTGTGGTGATTGTGAAGATAAAGAAGAATTATTAAATACAGAAACATCACTTTTAAAAAATAAATCAGTACAAATTATATTATCTTCAACAGTTTTATTTATATTAGGATATACCTTAGAATATTTACAACAATCAACAATTTTAACAACAAGTCTCTTTATAATTGTAGTACTTATTTCAGGATATGATGTAATTCTTGGAGGAGTAAAACAATTATTTAATAAACGTATTACTATGGGATTTTTAATGGGATTAGCTGTAGTATGTTCTTTAATAATAGGACATCCTGAAGAAGCTGCAGCTGTAACTTTATTATTCTTTTTAGCAGAATTTTTAGAAGATTATGCAGAAGAAAGAGCTCAAAATTCAATAAAATCATTAATAGAACTTGCACCAGAAACAGCAACAATAAAAATAGATGATAAAGTAGATACAGTAAAAATAGATCAAGTAAAAATTAATGATATTGTAATTATAAAACCTGGAGATAAAATTCCATTAGATGGTAAAATAATAAAAGGGAATTCAACAATAAATCAAGCTCCCATAACAGGAGAAAGTACACCAATTAATAAAGGTGTGGATAATGAAGTATATGCAGGAACAATAAATCAAGATGGTTATTTAGAAATAAAAGTAACAAAAGAAGCTAAAGATTCAATAATATCTAAAATAATTCAATTAGTTGAAAATTCTAAATTAAAACAATCTCCAACAGAAAAATTTATTGATAAATTTGCAGGATATTACACTCCTATTATAATAAGTATAGCAGTATTAGTTGCAATAATTCCTCCATTATTTTTCCAACAACCATGGATGGATTGGATTTATAGAGCATTAGTTATGATGGTTGTATCTTGTCCTTGTGCATTTGTAATATCAACACCAGTATCAATGGTAACTGCTATTACATCTGCTACTAGGAAAGGAGTTTTAATTAAAGGTAGAGATTATATTGAAGGAATAAAAGATGTTAAAGCAGTTATATTTGATAAAACAGGAACTTTAACTGAAGGAAAATTAAAAGTCATTGGTATTAAAACATTAACATCTGAATATAATGAAAATGAACTATTAGAAATTGCTGGATCATTAGAATCTCAATCTAATCATCCTATAGCTCAAGCAATAAAAGAACATAGTATAAAAAATAATATAAATTTAAAAGAAGTATTTAATTTTAAAAACATATCTAGTAAAGGAGTAGTGGGATTTTTAAAAGATAAACAATACTATGTATCTAATCAAGTATTAATTAATCCAGATAAAGTACAAAAACCAGAAACTGTAAATAAATATCAAAATAAATCACAAATAACTTTATTAATAGGGGATCATGAAAAAATTCTTGGTTTAATAATGTTAAAAGATACTATTCGGGAAAAATCTAAAGATACAATAAGTAAATTAAATGATATGGGATTAGAAACAGTAATGCTTACAGGAGATAATGATGTTGTTGCTAATGAAGTATCAAAAGAGCTTAATATTAAACATACATATGCAAATTTATTACCTGAAGATAAACTTTCATTATTAAATGAAATTAAAAAAGAATATGGTAATGTTGCAATGATTGGTGATGGAGTAAATGATGCACCGGCATTAGCACAAGCTAATATTGGAATTGCTATGGGAACTATAGGGTCAGATGTTGCAATTGAAACAGCTGATATTGCATTAATGCAAGATGATCTTAGTAAAATACCTTATTTGTTTAGATTAAGTAAAAAAACTATGGGTGTTGTTAAACAAAATGTATACACAGCAATATCAATTAAAACCATATTTGCATTACTTGCAGTATTTGGATTTATAACTTTATGGGCTGCAGTAGGTATTGGTGATATGGGTTTAACATTACTTGTAATATTAAATTCATTTAGAATAGGTTCAGAAATTATATGAGATTAAAAATTTAATCTTAATATTTATTTATTTTAAAAATTTAGTTTTAAAATATTACATAAAATCAAATTTCATAATATTTTTTGATAATTCCTAATAAAAATTTTATATTTTTATTGTTAATCCAATGTAAAGAGTAAATAAGTATATATAGTATGATAATAATACAATTAATATAGTGGAGGTGAAATTAATGGCTGAATTACCAATTGCTCCAGTAGGCAGATTATTAAAAAATGCAGGTGCTGGAAGAATAAGTGATGATGCAAAAGAAGAATTAGCAAAAGTTCTTGAAGATTTCGGAACAGAAATTGCTGAAGATGCAGTAAAACTTGCAAAACATGCAGGAAGAAAAACTGTAAAAGCATCAGATATTGCACTCGCTTGCAAAAATTACTAATTATATATAGAATAAGAAAGTTAGATTTTTTATTTTTAATAATTACCTACTATCTTATTTATTTTTTAAAATTAAATTAATATTTCACTACCAAATTACAATATAGCTTGTTATAAATCTTTTTATAAAAAAATAGAATTTAAATAGTCTCTTTTTCAAAAAATTAAAGTTAAAAAAAATTAATAATAATCATGTTACAGGATTATTACGGGTAGTTATTGTATTATTGACTATAGTTTGAATTATAGGTGTGTAATCAGTTGCATCATTGATTTTTATTTCAATATGGAATTCTTTATTGTTTTTAGAATACCAATAATCAACTTGTTGAGTTCCATTTACTGTTGATTTTGCACTTTGTACTGTAATAGAACCTACAGTAATATTATTTCCAACTACTGCATCAGGATGCTCTTTTATAAAATTATCACGTAACATTGATGGAATTTCAATTGATGTTAATTCTTCTATTTTAATAACATGACTTCCATTAACTATAGTATTATTTTCATTGCCTAATTTGTATCCTTCAGGTAATTTTATTTCAGAAGAGGAGAGTTGTAATCTATCACTAGTATTATACATGTTAGTTAAAGTAAAAACAAGCCCAATAAGTACAACAATTAATAAAACTATAAATAACATCTTTTTTTTAGACATAATGCATTTACCTCCTTTTTATTTTTCAATATTTAAATTAAAATAAGATTTTTTTACTTATTTATAATATCTTATTACTATATTACTTTAATAAAATATTAATAGTTAATAATTGTTTTTTAAATTATAATTAAACGAATTAACTAAAATTCATAAACTATGTATACTAAATTTAATTAATAGGAAAGTTTATATATTTTCTTTTATAAATTTAATAAATAAGCATTCTGAAATAAGATTTTTAGAATTAAAATATTTTTTTTATAATCATGCCAAGATAACCGAGTGGCTAGGTGTGTGGCTGCAGACCATAATACTTGGGTTCAAATCCCAATCTTGGCTTCATATTTAATTTTAACATTTTTTTTTAATATATCTATTTTTTCTATAAATCTAATTATTTTACTAATTTTAATAAGGAGATGATTAATTTTCTATGATAAATGTATATAGTACAATGCTACGAGACAAAGAAGAATTAAAAGTAAAAGAAAATAAAATAAAACTATTTGTATGTGGACCTACTGTTTACGATTATTCTCATATTGGACATGCAAGAACATATATTTCTTTTGATATAATTGTAAGATATCTTAAATATAATGGATATTCAGTATTTTATCTACAAAATATTACTGATGTAGATGATAAAATAATTAATCGAGCAAAAAAAACAGGAGAAGATCCTCTTAAATTAGCACATAGATTTGAAAAAGAATATCTTAATGATATGAAACGTATGAATGTAACTAATGTTAATTTTTATGCTCGTGCAACAGAACATATTGATGAAATTATAAATCAAATTCAAACACTTATTGATAAAGGATTTGCTTATGAAACAAGTACTGGTGTGTATTTTGATGAAAGTAAATTTCCTGATTTTGGAAAATTATCTAATAGAAATGTTGATGAATTAACAAATAATCGTATAAATGTAGATTCTACTAAAAAAGATCCTCGAGACTTTGCATTATGGAAAAAACAAGATACACAACCTTATTGGAATTCTCCATGGGGAAATGGTAGACCAGGATGGCATATTGAAGATACAGCTATTACAGAATCTTACTTTGGAAGTCAATATGATATACATGGAGGAGGATTAGATTTAATATTCCCTCACCATGAAGCTGAAATTGCACAAATGGAAGCAGCATCAGGTAAAAAACCTCTTGTAAATTATTGGATGCACACAGGATTTTTAAATGTTTCTGGTGTTAAAATGAGTAAATCTTTAGGTAATTTTATTACTATTAAAGAATTACTTGAAAAATTTGAACCAGATGTCTATAGATTCTTTGTTTTATCTACTCATTATAGAAGTCCTATTGATTTTAGTGACGATATTCTAAAACAAGCCGAAACTAGTTTAGAAAGAATTGTTAAAACATGTTCAAATATAAATGAAGCTTTAAATAGTTCTACATTACCTGATAAAGATAATGGGGCTATTATAAATCAATTAGATTTATTTATCAATGATTTTTTCAAAGCTATGGATGATGATTTTAATACACCAATTGCATTATCTGTTCTATTTGACTTTATACGATTCTTAAATAAACAGTTAGCTGATAATAATATTTCAAAATCTACATTAATTACTATTAAAGATGCTTTAATGGATGTTGAATACATTTTTGGTTTAACACTATTCAAAGATACAAATATTGTTGATACTGATTTATCTGATGATTTATTATCAATATTAACAGATGTTCGATCTGATCTTAGAAATAATAAACAATGGGATCTTGCAGATAAGATTCGTGATGATCTTTCAGGATTAAACATTGATTTAGAAGATAAATAATTAATTTTTTCTTTTTTTTATTATCTGAGTGTTTGCTTAAATTCAAAATTTTAGTTTTTAATAAATTTTAACATTTAAAAATAAATCAAGATATTCACATTTTAAATTATTAACAAAATTTTTTTAAACTACTGTGATAATCTAATATTCCTTTTTAAATGTTCTAATCTTTTCCAATTATAAGCTACTACTTATAGGCTTACTCTATTTTTGATGTGAATTATACCACTAACTGATAAATTATTAAGATTTCCCACATTTTTAAACACTTCAAATGGTGCTTCTACAACTTTTATTTTATTGAATTCTTCTTTTTCTTCTGGCATGTCTAGTTTTTTGACTCATTACAAGTTATAGTATGTTACTCTAATCATGTTATTGTTCTAGTTGTTGATTTAGTGCATAAATCTTTAACATTAGAATGTTTACAGTCACTACTATAATACATTCTTTTTATTTTGTCTTTTTGATCTGGTTTTTCTTTGTATATGGTTTTTAAGTGTAATTCTTGGTTTTTTGGACATATAAATGTATATGTTATGTAATCATATTAAATTGATCTTTATGATATGGTTTAATTTATGTTTTCCATTTCATGTTTATTTTTTTGTTGGTATGTACCCGTCAATTTTTTCGTCATGCTAATTTTTACATACTGATTCTTGTATGGGATTTGTGTATCATGTACTTACTTTTTCATGTTTTTTTTTAAGTGTATCTAATTGTTTTTCAAGTACATAATGATCTGTAAGGTTTTATAAAATGTCAAATGAAACTATCAATTTTAGAATCATAATCCACATTAAATTGCATATTTCGGGTATTAATTAATATTTTATAGGCTGGATGACTTATTTTAATCGTTTTTTCTTTTATTTGTTCAGCAGAATATTTTTCAACTAAGTTTTTTCTAGTTTAATAATATTTTTTTGTTTTATAACATTGAAATTAGAATTATTAGCCTTGATAAGGGTTTCATCAATTGCAGCATGATTAAAATTTAATGAATCCTTATTTTTCTGTTTTTAAAACTAATAATTTATTAATATCTTGAAATACATTATCATAATCCTAAAAACGTTGTAAAGTACGATCTGATGGAATATGTCTTTCACAAATAAAATTATTTTATTACAAGAAGTAATACCATCATACAAAGCATAAAATAAGACTGATATAGTAGTAGTTTTTTTTTTAAATGTTAGATGACCATTTTTTTCATTTTCTTTGTCTAAAATTATGCAAATTTTTTTTCATACAACATTTTTAATCCTAAACAAAGAAAAAACAACACTAAACTAACTATACTTTACAAAAAAAATAATACAAATTAAATAGTATTTAACACTATTTAATTACTGCTGTCAACTTAAGGATTTTTTTTTTATTTTTCTTTTATATTGATTTTGTTGTGATT
>JAUNXU010000121.1 GCA_030539615.1 Methanobacteriaceae archaeon
GTATTACATATCCAGTAGTTACTGGTTTATTATTTTTATCAGTAATATTTGCTTTAATTAGTAGATTGTTTCCTGCTTTTATTGGTGAAATTGTTTCTATTTTTGTTATGGTTGGTTGTGCTTTTGTTATTGTGAAATTTATTATTTGTTCACTTTGTGTGTTTTGATTATTTCCCATGTATTTTACTGTTAAGTTGTATTTTTTAGTACTGTAATTTTTTGGTATAGTGTAGTTGTATGCTATTTTTCCATTGTTTACATTTACTTTTATTACATTTCCTTTAGCATCTTTTAATGTTTTTCCATTGATTTTTAGTATTACATATCCAGTAGTTACTGGTTTATTATTTTTATCAGTAATATTTGCTTTGATTGTTAAATTATTTCCAGGGTTTATTGGTTGTATTGTTTCTATTGTGGTTTTTGTTTGTGTTTTTGTTATTGTAAAGTTTATTGTTTGTTCACTTGGAGAGTATTGTTCTGTTTCTAGGTATTTTACTGTTAGATTGTATTTTTTAGTACTATAATCTTCTGGTATGGTATATGTGTATGTTATTGTCCCATTTGTTACTGGTATTTTTATTGCTTGTCCATAGTCGTCTTTTAGTGTTTTTCCATTAATTTTTATTACTACTCCTCCTTGTTTTATGTTTTCTTGTTTAGTGTTGGTGATTGTTGCTTTGATTGTTATGTTACTTCCAGGATTTATTATTGGTGTAATATATGTTATTTTTGTGTTTGATTTTAGTGGATTTATTGTTATATTTGTAATGGAGTTTGTTTTAAAATTATATGCTTTTAAATTTATTGTTTCTGTTCCTGATTTGATTCCTGTAAATGTTGTTATACCTGTTCCATTTTGTATTATTGTTGTAATTGGTGTTATTTTTCCAATGTTATTTGTTAAATCATATGTTATTAGTGTGTTGTCAAGTGCACTATTTTTGTATGTTGTAATATTTTTTCCATCTGTTTTCCAATTGAAGTCACATTTAACTTGTGTATTTTCTGTAACATTTATATTGTTTTTTATTGTTGTTAATTTTAAATATATCCATGATTGTGGTTGATTTATATTAGTTAAGGATTGATTCCAGTTTAGAGTATTATTTCCCCACCAGTTATTTTCAATTGAATAGTTACAACTTTTATTTAAAGAGTAAATATCATTTCCTTTGTTAAGTGCTGTGTTATTTATGAATATGGAGTTAGTAACCTTTAATCCATTTTCTGTGTAAATTGCCCCACCATATGCACTTCCATCCATATCACAATTTGCACTGTTATTAATAAATCTTGTATTAATTATATGCATATATTTAGTAGTAAATATTGCTCCACCATAACCATTATTTGATCCAAATTCAACAAACTTTGAATAAACACTGTTATTTATTAAATCTAAATTACTGATACTTAATTTTCCTCTATTATATATTGCCCCACCAAATGAATTAATTTCCATAGTTGCATATAAAGTATATGCTTGATTTCCTATTAAACTTGATTTAGTAATTTCCATTATTTTATTATTATATATTGCTCCACCATAAGAACCTGCTGATGTGTCCAAACTAGCTATTGATTTAACATAATTTTTGTTTAATATTGTATTATGAATAGTTATTGTCCCATTATTATGTATTGCCCCACCATATGACCATGCACATCCAAATAAATCAGAGTGTGCATTAGCATATGCTTGATTTTCTATCAATAAAGAGTTAATAATTGTTATTATCCCATTATTATATATTGCCCCACCATAAGAATGAGAATAGGATCCTACTTCAACACTATCTGTTGATGTTACTGCTGAATTTTTATTAAATGTTGTATTATTACAATTTATTGTTCCTGTATTATATATTGCTCCACCATATGACCATACATCAGCATTTGGTACATGATCATGTAACATTGGATTATATTTACTATCATATGTTGTTACATTATTTCCTTCAAATACTGAATTATAACTGTTTATTGTTCCAGTGTTATATATTGCTCCACCATATGCATGAGCATATGTTCCACCAAGAACATGAGTATTATTTTGTATACTTGCATTGATTAAATTTATTATTCCATGATTTGTTATTGCACCACCTATATTACTTTCTGAAGATCTTCCATTTACTATGGTTATATTGATAAATGTTATTGAATGTCCAGATATTATGTAAAACATTGAAATACCATTATTCATACCATTTAAGACTACTTTTGTATTGTAGTTACTATCCCCTATTAATGTTAAATTTGATGGTGTTCCATCCCATGTTATTCTATCTGTAAAGTCATAATTAGTTCCAATTAGTTTTATTGAATAATTTTTATCCTTTGTACCATTATTTTTAATGATGTTTATTTGATTATTTAATTGTGTGAAGTTAATTGCTGTACTTTTTTCTGGCGTTATTGTTGTTTTTGTTGTTTGTTTAGGTTCATTTATTTGTTGACTTTGTTTTTGAGTAGTTGTTGATTTATTTA
>JAUNXU010000122.1 GCA_030539615.1 Methanobacteriaceae archaeon
TAAAAAGTTTAAGTGTTTTTGAAATTTTATTTGTATTTATTGTAAATGAAAAAACTCTGAAATTTTATTGTATTTAATAAATTAAATAAATTAATCAAGGTATCAATAATAAAATTATAGGAAATTTACTTGGAGAATTCGCATAGGGGAAAAAACTAACCTAATATATTCTAAGTAGAAGAGGTAAAAATGATAAATAAAAAGGTAAGTATAATTATACCAGTATATAATTCACAAGAAACAATATCTAGATGTTTAGATACAATTTTAAATCAAACATATAAAAACATAGAAATAGTAATTGTTGACGATGGATCAACCGATGAAAGTTATAGTTTGATAAAATTAAAAATTAACAATGATCCTAGAATTAAATTGATAAAAAAGAAAAATACAGGAGTATCTGATTCTAGAAACTATGCATTACAAATAGTTACTGGAGAATATATTACTTTTGTTGATAGTGATGATTGGATAGAATTAAATTTAATTGAGAAGATGGTAGAAACATTAGAAAGAGAAAAGGTAGATATTGTTTGTTGTAACTATTATTTAAATTACAAAGATAATAGGCAAAGGAAAGTTGAAAGAAAAGAAAGTAAGATTGATAAATTAGAAGCATTAAATCCGTCATCAAAGTATTATTTTACTACTGTTTGGGGAAAACTTTTTAAAAAAAATATTATAAATGATTTACAGTTTAGAACAGATATCTTTTATTCAGAAGATACATTGTTTTACATTCAAACTCTAATGAATTCAAATTCAATTTACTGGGTAAAAGAAATATTATACCATTATTACGTTAATGAAAATGGAGCAATTAAGAATAAAAAAAATGAAAAATTTATTACTGATTTTTATGCTAGAAAAGAGATTTATGATTTATATAAAATAGAAATAAGTAATAAAAAACTGCATAACAAAGCTAAAATTTATGCTATGTACTCAGCTATAAATGTTTTATATGAGTATAATAACGATAAAGTAATAGATGATATAAAGTTGAATGAAATAAAAGGTTTTATAAAACAATGTAATATTATTGAATATTTATTAAGTGATTTTATTTCAATCAAAGATAAAATAAAACTATTCATCATAACAGGAAATATATAGGAGAATTAATTATGAAAAAAATTGGGATAATTACATTTCATAGAGCAACTAATTATGGTGCTGTTTTGCAAGGATTTGCTTTACAAAAAAAATTAGAACAAATAAAGTATCAAAGTGAGATAATAGATTACAGAAATGAATATTTTGAAAGGATTTATGGTATACAAAAAGACTTCAATACTAATAATCCTTTAAAAAAAATAGTATATTTTTTATGTAAAAACTACTTTTTTATACAAAAAAAAATAAAATTTAGAAAATTTATAAAAGAAAATATTTGTATTTCTAATAAGATATATAAAAGTGAAATTAATACTTTAAATAGTAGATATGATTATTTTATAACAGGTAGTGATCAAGTATTTAATCTTGACTTAACTCAAAATGATCTTACTTATTACTTAGATTTTTGTGACGATAATAAACGTTTTTCGTATGCAGCAAGTTTTGGGCATAAGAAAATTTTAGATGAAGAAATGTCTGATTATAAGAAATTGTTATCAACATTTAGCAAATTATCTATACGTGAAAATGATACTAGTAAACTTATAAATGAAAAATTAAATTTAAATACAAGAGTGGATATTGATCCAACATTATTATTCTCTAGAAAGCAATGGGATGATTTATTAAATTTAAAAAAATGTTGTTTAGAAGAAGGTATTTTTTATTACAAGGTAGCAGAACCAGTAAAACTTACAAAATATGTTTCTGAATTTTCTGAACATAATAATAAATTTGTAGTAGAAATTAACTCAAATTTAAGAAAAAGTTCAAAAGAATTTATAATTAAAAGAACTTTAGGACCAAAGGAATTTGTTGAAATGATAAAGAAAAGTGAGTATGTTGCAACAACATCTTTTCATGCAACAGTATTTGCTCTTTTATATCATAAAAAACTAATTCTTGAATTAAAAGATATAAATGGAAAAATAAATAATCGAGTTATAAATTTATTAAATTCAGTGGGGATAGTTGATTTAGATGTAGAAAATGTAGTTTTACTTAATAACATTAACTGGGATAGAGTTGATGAAAAATTGAAGTATGAACGAGAAAAATCTATTTCATATTTAAATTCTTTTTAGATTAGGAGCAAAAATAATGAAATTTAAAAGTTTAATTAATAAAGATATAATTAATTTTAAAAATTTTGGAATAATATACTCTTTAAAATTTTTAATCTTTAAAGTAACAAAGCAAAAGACGAAATATGTAAATTTAGTTTTAGATTATCTTGAAAATGAGAATGAAAATTTAATTGAGCATATTAATAATAAAAAATATAATTTATATAATAAGCAGATTAAAGAAGATTATAATGTTTGGATATGT
>JAUNXU010000123.1 GCA_030539615.1 Methanobacteriaceae archaeon
TACTAAAAAATACTAAAAAAATAATAGAATATATAGATTAAATAGAATAAATCCAACATATTTAATAAAAACAGTCATTAAAATAAATATAGGATAAATTAAAATAACAATAAATATAAAAACCTACCAAAATATAGAAGTTTTAAAAAAAATAAGGTCAAGAATAATCCTAAAAACAGATAATTAAACAATCCAAATCTAAAACCAACATAGCAAAATTTAAAAATAAATATATAAAAATAGATTTGACAACAACAGAAAACTAATACAATTCAAAATATACAAATACTTACAACATTCAATATAAACTTCAAAACAAGATAATACAATATTTATAGATTTATAAACTTAATGTATTCACAAAAGCAATAATTAAAACATAAAATAAAATTCATGAAATATCTTTTTTCAAAAAATAAGTTGTTATTAAGAAAGATTACAAAAATAGTTTTTTAAAAGCAATTATTAAAATAATGTAGAGTTTCTATCATTCACTTCTTCTTTTTAATATCATTCTAAAAAGATGATACTAAGGGTCTGATATTATTGTACTGAACCCCCCTTTTTTGAAGTATCAGTAGACAATAAACCAGTCTTCTAACTGACAGAACCCCCCCCCCATACACTTTAAAGAATTTGATCCATAAAGTTATATGATCATCTTATTAAGATCATTTTTGCTCAAAGTGTCTGATAGTGCTATTGCACTAATTATATATTATAATTAAATTATTATATAAATATTTTCTATTTTAGATATAAAAATACTTTAAATCTATTCAAACAATATTAATATTTATTACTTTCTTTAATTATAATTACTTAAAATTAATTTTATAAAATTTAAATCTAAAATTTCAATTAAAATACAATTAAAAGTAATATACTAGAAATAAAATTATACAAAATAAGAAAAGCTAATTAATAAAAGAAATTAAACAATAACATAAAATACTATAATAAAATAACTATTTAAAAAAAGATATTCATTTAAAATAAAAAATATCATTGACTTAAAAAAAAAAATTAATTAAAGAGAAATTATATTTTTCTTCTTTTTGCAGCTACATCTTCAAGAGTAATTTTATGTACATTAATCATTTCTACAACACTAATATTAAATTCAAAATTTTTATAACCACAATGATCCAATAATAATTTTAAAGCATGAACTGAATCTTCTCCTTTAAGTTTTTCTAATTTACCACTTGACATTATTGATTCAAATTCACAAGTTACAGTACCCATAGGAGTTTTTGTAAATCCATTACAAATATCTAATTCTACAAAACATCTCTTTAAATCTTTTATTAAATCTGCTTTTTTTCCTTTTTTTGATCCATGAATATATAGTACTATTGTATTATCAATTACTTCATAACCAAATGATAATGGTACGATATATGGAATTTCTCCATTATTTAATCCTATCCTTACAGTATCACATTTATCAATTATATTTACAATTTCTTTAAAATCTGTTATTTCCAGTTCTTTTCTTCTAATATTATCACCTTTTGATTTTTTAAAAATATTTAAATAATTTGTTTTATATAATTATAATTAAAATGCAACAAATGTTGCATAATATTAATATGTAATTCATAATATATAAATGCAACAAATGTTGCATCTAAAGGAATAAAAAAAATGAAAATCCAAACAAAAGAAAAAATAACTCAAAGTTTAATAACATTATTACAAGAAAAGGAATACAATGAAATAACAATAAAAGAAATAACTAATAAAGCAGAAGTAAACAGATCCACATACTATAGAAACTTCAAATCAAAAGAAGATATAATCATATTTAATCTAAATAAAATAATGAAAGAATACACAAATACATACAAAACAATTAAAGAAAAAAACTATGAAAATTACTTAAAAATAATATTTGAAACATTTTACAACTACAAAGAATTTCTACTAACCATATACAAAAAAGAACAAATATACCTATTACAAGAAGTACTAAATAAACATTTCAAAAATAAACTAAATCAAACAGAAAATAAACTAAAAAAGTACCATATATATTACCACATTGGTGGAATCTACAATTTCATAATATGCTGGTTAGAAAATGATATGAAAGATACACCTGAAAAACTAACAAAAATAACAATGCAAATAATATCTAAAGAAGATAAAATTAATTTAAAGAATTAATAAGAATAATATTGTTTCTATAAAATTAAAAATACAGGCAAAGATAAAGATTATCAAAAGAAATTATAATCTAAAAACAATAAAAATCTATAAAATTAGATAAAGTAAAACTGTTAAAATATTTTAGAAATTATTAAAAAAATAGTATTTATTAATTAAGTAAAAGGCCGGCAACGTTTTAAAATTCCCATAAACATCCCGTTTATAGTACAAATTAAGACGCA
>JAUNXU010000049.1 GCA_030539615.1 Methanobacteriaceae archaeon
AAAACAAGTACTGGTAGTAAAAGTTCATCACGTAGTAGTAATAGAGGACATGTAAAAAATAAAACAAGTAATGGTAGAGGACATGTTAAAAATAAAACCAATACCTCCAATAGAGGCAGTGTCAAAAACAAAAGTAATGGAAATAATAATAAAAAAAGTAATTCTAAAGAAAACAACAAAACCAAAAGGAACCATAGGCCTAATGAAGAAAATACTCCACAAACTGATTCTATAAGAGTTAGATCACCTCATAAAGGAGAAGTACCAGGTATTGTTGAACAAATTCTTGGTCATGGAAAACTTAAAGTTCGTTGTACTGATAATAATATGCGTCTTTGTCGTATCCCAGGTAAAATGAAGAAAAGAATTTGGATTCGTGAAGGAGACATTGTTCTTGTTAAACCATGGGATTTCCAAAGTGCTGAAAAAGCTGATGTCATTTGGAGATATACTCGTGCAGAAGCTAATTATCTTGAACGTAAAGGATTTCTTAAAATTTAATTTATAAAAAAATTAGATTAAGAAAATTTTTATGATTCTATTTTTTTACTATTTTTAATAATACAATTTTTTTATTTTTATATAATTTAATTCTTTTTTTAAAGGAGGTTATGAATATACTAGATAAAAATATAATAAAAGGCGATAATGATATTCGTAAATTAGAAGAAACAAAACGTTTAAAAAGTGTTGAAGATCGCCAAGTTTCCAGCGAAGTTTTTGATAATGCTACTTTAAAAGTTTTATATAAACTTGCTAAACTAGGATATATTAATCAATTATCAGGCGTTATTAGCACTGGAAAAGAAGCTAATGTTTTAAAAGGTATTGATGACAATGGTAACATTGTTGCTGTTAAAATATATCGTGTCGTAACTTCTGATTTTAAAAAAATTCGTACATATATTGATGGCGATCCACGATTTAAAACACACGGCAATAATAAACGTCAAATTATAAGAGAATGGACATATAAAGAATTTAAAAATTTAGGTCGTTTAGCTAATGTTGGAGTTAATGTACCTGAAGTTTTTGTTGCTAGAGAAAATGTTCTTGTTATGGAATATCTTTATAGTGATGAAAATAAGGATAAAGCTGCTTTACCATTACAAAAAAGTGTTCTTAATAATGCAGAACTTGTTTTTGATAAAATTATTGAATTTATGAATTTATCTTACAATAAAGCAGGACTTGTTCATGGTGATTTATCTATGTATAATATTTTAATGAGTAAAAAACAACCATATATTATTGATTTATCACAGGGAACTCTTACTAGCCATCCAATTAGTAGATCTTTACTTGACCGTGACATCAATAATATTATTAATAATGCTAAACGATTTAATGTTAATCTTGATTTTGAATCAGTGAAAAATCGTGTATTAAAAACTTAATGTTCAATATAAATATTTTTAAAAAGGTGAATTATATTAATTAGTTATTATAATACATTATAATATGGAAAATTTAATTATTTAAAATTATAATCTTTACCTTATAGTAAAAATCTTATTATATATCAGAATTTCTTTTGTATATTAAAATAAAAAAAAGTAAATTATTTAATATCTATTTTTTAAGAAGTTCATAAAAAATGATTAATAAGAAGTTTTCTTTTAAATTATTATTAAAAGAATATATCATATATTTAAATTAATAAAATGAAAATTAATATAAAACAATTCATAAATTTTATATAAAAATATAATTATTTTAATTAAGAACAGATTATTATACCATATACTATTATTCATTTTAAATAAAAAAAAAGACATATATAAAAAGAATAATATGTGAATAATTAAATTTAAGAAAATTTATAATTAATATAATATTAGGAGTTTCAAAGTAATGACTAACAATGAATATCTAAAAATTCCAAAAGATCGAGTTGGAGTAACAATTGGTAAAAATGGTAAAATTAAACATCAATTAGAAATTATAACAAAAACAGAACTTAAAATTGATAGTGAAACAGGAAATATATGTATTAGTTCTACTGATGAAACTGATGATCCCCTAGCTATATGGAAAGCACGATATATGGTTAAAGCTATTGGTAGAGGTTTTAATCCAGATATTGCTTTAAAACTAGATGATGAAAATCTTATTTTAGACATTATTAATCTTCAAGACTATGTGGGTAAATCTAAAAAAGCACTTGTTAGACAAAAAGGTCGTGTGATTGGTAAAGGTGGTCGGACTCGCCAAATAATACATGACATGTTAGATGTTGAAATTAGTATTTATGGTAAGACTGTTTCTCTTATTGGTAATATGGAAAATATTCAAATGGCTAATGAAGCTATTAAAATGATTCTTGATGGATCTCGTCAAAAAACCGTTTATGCTTATTTAGAAAAAATGCATGATAAACTTAAACGTGAAGAATTTGATCGGATGATCAATAAAGAAGATAAAGAAGCAGAACTTAAAAGTATTCTTCGTGAAGATGAAGAAGAACTAGATCATTTTGATGAAGATGAAGATGAAGATCAACTTTTATTATAAAGTATCATTTTAATTTTTTTTTGAGTTAAATATTTTTTTTAAATTAATAAGTGTCTGATAAAAATCATTTTTTTTTAGAAAATTTTATTTTTCAATTGTAAAATAAAGACTTTTTCTAGTATTTTCATTTAACAACTTTGATTTTTGTCATACATTCTTAATACATTTCTTTTTTTTAAAAACATTAATTTTTTTATAAAGTTATCTAATTTTATTTTACCACCTATTAATTTTCCAAAATATTTTTTTAATAGATACCCCAAATCATTTATATTATATGATTTATATAATATATGTATGAATTAAAGTTTTATTTTATATAGCTTAGTATATGTATGATAACATGTTTTTTTCTTGTTTTTTACTAATATTTTAGTTTTAGTTATATTAAAATACGATAATAAAAATAAATTTAAAAATAAAAAAAAGTATTAATAACAATAATATTAATTAATATTTTAAAAAAAAATACCCAACTGGAGGTAAAACTAAATTGGAACAAAATACCACAGAACTATTTGAAGAATTTAAAGAATTAACAGCATCTGAATTTTTCAGAAGAAATAAACAAATGTTAGGATTTTCAGGAAAAATAAGATCATTAACAATAGTATTTCACGAGTTAATAACTAATAGTCTTGATGCTGCAGAAGAAGCAGGAATATTACCTGAAATATCAATAGAATTAAAAAGATTAGGAAAAGATCATTATTTACTAAAACATGCAGACAATGGACCAGGAATTCCAGAAAATTTCATAACAAAAGTATATTGTCAAATGTTTGCAGGAAGTAAATTCAGAAACATACAATCAAGAGGACAACAAGGATTAGGATGCAGTGGATGTGTTCTATTATCACAAATGACAACAGGTCAACCAGTTACAATAAGATCACGATACAAAGAAAACAATGAATATAAAGGCGTCGAAATGAAAGTTAAATTAGACGTTAAGAAAAATACAGGAATTATCTTAGAAAGAAAAGAAATAGAAACTGATCGAACAGGATCTGGAATAGAAATTGAATTTAAAGAAGTATCATATTCTTTAAGTGAACAAGGAGCATATGAATATATAAGAAGAACAGTTATTGGAAATCCTCATGCAAGAATAATATTTAAAGATCCAGCAGGAAAAAAATACACATTTGAAAGAGCAACAGACAAAATACCACCATTACCAAAAGAAGTATTACCTCATCCAAAAGGAGTAACAGCAGATGATATTATACATCTTTGTAAAACAACCCCTAAAAAACGATTCAAAAATCTTCTCATGGACTCATTATCAAGAGTATCTCAAGCAAAAATAAAAGAAGTCCAAGAAGCAACAAATATTGACATGAACAAAAGACCAAAAAGTATCACATGGCAAGAAGCAGAAGCAGTAGTAAAACAATTTGATCTAATGAAATTCATGGCACCTCCAACAAGTGGTTTAAAACCAATTGGAAGTGACCAAATTGAAAAAGGAATTAATGAAATACTACTTCCAGAATTCTCAACAGCAATAACTCGAAAACCAAAAGCATATAGAGGAGGAGTTTCATTCATTATAGAAGCAGGAATTGCTTATGGTGGAAAATCAGGACGATCTATAGGAATACAGAAAAAAGCTGAAATAATGAGATTTGCAAACAGAGTTCCTTTAACATTTGATCAAGGAAGTTGTGCAATAACAGAAGCATTAAAAAGTATTGATTGGAAAAGATACGGAATAAGAGATTTAGATAATGCACCAATAACAGTATTTGTAAATATTATTTCAACAAATGTACCATATTTATCAACAGGAAAACAAAGTGTAGCACCAGAAGAAGAAATTGTACAAGAAATCAGACAAGCAACAATGAAAATAGCAAGAAGACTTGAAAAATATATACGGGTAAAAAAAGCAGCTAAAAATGAAGCAATGCGATCAAAAATATTCGAAGATTTAGTACCTGTTGTTATAACTCAATCAGCACTACTTGCAGAAAAAGATGTTCCCGAATATGATAAAATTATGGATAAAGTAACACACAAAGCTAAAATCATGGATATGCAACAAAGACTTAAACAACCAGAAATAGAACCAATGCAAATAAAAACAGAAGAACCAAAAATGAGAATAAAAACAGAAGAGGAGGATTAAACATAATATGATGAGTAGAAAAGAATATGCTTTACAGCAATTAAAAGGTCTTGGAAATGACGTATTAGGTCAATTAGTAAAAGAAGAAGTGCCAAATATAAAAGTACCTTCAAGAGGTACTGGAAACATAATATTTAATGAAGATAAAAGATATTATGAATTAGGAGAAAGATATGGTACTCGATCTTTAGGAAATGTAAAGCAAATCAAAAAAATGGCTCAAATGATGTATGTTGCAAACTTTTGTAAAAATCTAGTAAATATACAAAAAACTGCAACCATGAGGGAAATGTATTATGTATCTGAAGGATGGGATGTAAGTTTTGATAACCAACAAGAATCAAATAATTTAAGTGAAGATATAGAAGTAACTCTTGGAATATCAAGAGAAGATTTAGGACTTATGCCTGAAGAAGATGGTGCATCTGTTTATGGAGATATAACATTAAAAGATGACGATGTAGAAATTAATGCAATGAAAGCTGGAAAATCTGGTTATACAATATCACCCACTATTGATGAAGTAGAAATTGTAGATCATAATGTTAAACGAGTAATTGCAGTAGAAACAATGGGAATGTATCACCGAATGGTGCAAGAAAAAGCTTATAATAGATTTGATACGCTTATTGTTGGATTAAAAGGACAAGCAGCAAGAGCAACAAGAAGATTTATAAAAAGAGCAAATACAGAGTTAAATTTACCAGTTTATATTTGTAACGATGGAGATCCATGGGGATTCCATATTGCAATGGTAATTATATCTGGAAGTGCAAAATTAGCACATGTTAACCATGATCTTGCAACACCTGATGCAAAATTTTTAGGTGTAACAGCTTCTGATATTGTAAATTATGATCTTCCAACAGATAAATTAAAAGACATTGATGTTTCTAGATTAAAAGAATTAGCTGCTGATCCAAGATATAATGGAACCCAATGGCAGACAGAAATTAAGAAGATGTTAAAGATTGGTAAAAAAGCAGAACAGCAGGCTTTCTCTAAATATGGATTAGAATATGTAGTAGATACATATTTACCAGCAAAATTAGCTGAAATAGAAAATCAAGAAATAGAATAAATTAAAATCAACCCCTTTACTTTTTATTATTTTTTTAAATTTTATATACAAAATATATTAACAAATAAATATTAAAAAAAATAAAACAAGATTGGAGGCAATTCATATTATGATTATAGAATTAATTATGTTATTAATATTTATTGGATTAGCTGTCTTATTTGCAAAATTTATTTCTGTTGTTGGAAGACCTTTAATTAAAATAATTTTACATCTTGTATTAGGTTGGATAACTTTAGCAATAGTTAATTTAATTCCAGGTATCAATATTCCAATTAATTTATTGACTTTAATAATATCTGGATTTGGAGGAATTTTTGGTACTATATTACTTTTAATTATATCATTATTCTAGTTTAATTCTTTTTTTTTAGAAAATTATTCTTACTTTTTTTTGAACTACATTTATTTTATATTTATAAAGATGATTAAGTTAATAATATTGATGTAAAAATATAAAGATTATTAAACAGATAATAATTAATGTAGGAATCATTTAAAAAAAATAATATTATCATTTTAAAAAAAATATATTTTTAAAAACTTATAACAAATTAAAAGGAGGTTTTTACCATTAATAATTTAACAAGTGGAAAATTAATTCCAATAGCAGTTGTTGTAATTCTTATTAGTTATCTTACTTCAGGTAGTAGCTCTAGTATTTTACCATTTATTTTATTTACAGGTATATTAGTTGGTTATTTCACAGGTTCTGATATTAAAGAATCCACTATAAAAACATTAATTGCTACAGTTATTGGTGCATTCTTAATTCTTCTTATTAATGTACTTACTGCTTATACTTCTTATGGTGTAAGTGTTATTTCTGCTTTCTTACCATATCTTTTAATGTATTTCATTGGAGATGTTATAATTGGAGCAGTTGGAGGAATATTAGGTGCATTATTAAATAAAGAAGTTAATGAAGAATAAATTAATTTTATTAAAAATAAATTAAATTCTTTATTGAATTTTGTAAATTTAATAGAAACTATAATTAATTTGTATTATCATATAAATTATTATATAATTAAATAAATTAAAAAATAAGTAGATGTGTGTATAAAAAATGAAAAATATAGGTATAAATGGATATGGAACTATTGGAAAAAGAGTTGCTGATGCAGTACAAGCTCAAGATGATATGAAAATAGCAGGAGTTACTAAAAGATCACCTGATTTCGAAGCAAAAACAGCTGTAGAAAGAGGATACGATCTTTATATTAGTGTTCCTGAAAGAGAACAAGAATTTATTGATGCAGGAATTGAAGTATCAGGAACTGCTGATGAATTATTTGAAAAATTAGATCTTGTTGTTGACTGTACTCCTGGTGGAGTTGGTGCACGAAATAAAGAAGAAATATATAAAAAAATTGGTCTTAAAGCTATTTTTGAAGGTGGAGAAGATCATGATGCTATAGGAACTTCATTTAACTCAACAGGAAATTATACAAACAGTATTGATAAAGATTATGTTAGAGTTGTATCTTGTAATACAACTGGATTATGTCGTACATTAACACCAGTAAAAAACTTATGTGGTATTAAAAAAGTTCGTGCTGTTATGGTAAGAAGAGGAGCTGATCCTTCTCAAGTTAAAAAAGGTCCTATTAACAGTATCATACCTAATCCACCAAAAGTTCCATCTCATCATGGTCCTGATGTTCAGACAATTCTTGAAGATATAAGTGTTACTACAATGGCTTTACTTGTACCAACTACTCTTATGCATCAACATAATATTATGGTAGAATTAGAAAATTCTGTTTCAACTGATGATATTCTTGATGAATTTGAAAAAGCTTATCGTGTAATGCCAGTTGCTGCTAGTCTTGGTTTAGGGTCTACTGCTGAAATTATGGAATATGCTAAAGATTTAGGTAGATCTAGAGGAGACATGTATGAAATTCCTGTATGGAAAGAATCAGTAAATGTTGTAGATAATGAATTATTCTATATGCAAGCAGTTCACCAAGAATCTGATGTTGTACCTGAAAATGTGGATGCAATTCGAGCAATGCTTGGATTAGAAGATGAAGCTGAAAAATCAATTTTAAAAACAAATAAAGCAATGAATATATTATAAATATTCCATATCCCCCTTATTTTTTTTTACTTTTTTGTATAATAAATTAATAATTTCAATAAAAATAACTTAAAAAAAAAAGAATTAAAAAAATAATAACTAATTATTTTTGAGGATTCATATTAATTACTGGTATTTGTATCTCTGTTTTTTGATCTTCTACTTTTTTTTCTGAAAAAGATGGTAAATATATTTCTGTTATTGGTCCAACAATATCATAATTATTTGCTAATGAATAATTTACTAATTCTTCTACTGTTTTATTGAAAGTTTTATGAGATCCTTTATGTATTGCAGATAATACTGTATGATCTGTTATTTCTTTTAACCCTAATTTTCCAATTCTTCCTGCAGGATTTCCATCTGCTTGAAAATCTTTTATTGACACACCTATTTCAAAGTCTTGTCTTGTTTCTACTAATTCTTTTATTCCATTATGATATGTTCCATATACCAATCCTGTTAATTCAAGACCATTTTCCTGTACTAATTGTATAACTTCATCTATAAATTCAGGTATTTTTTGAAAACTATCTGTATGCGGTACATATGCTACTTTTCTTGAAGGTACTCTTTTTTCTTTTATTTCCATTTTATTTTTTCCTTTTTGTTTTTTTTATTAGTTTATTATATGTTACTTATTCTTATTTACTTTTTTTTAAGAATTTAAATAATATAAAATATATAATTTGATATTGTTATAATACTTTTTTAAAAATAAAAAAAAATATTTATTACACTAATTAAATTTTAACAATTAAATAAAAATGGAGATGAATTAATAAAAATGATTAAAGAATACAGAACAAATAACAATTCATCTAAATTACCAATATTAGGTTTTGGTACTATGCGTTTACCAACTAATAATGGAACTATTAATAAAGATGCAGCAACAAAATTAATTAATACTGCAATAGATGAAGGTGTGACATTATTAGATACAGCATATCTTTACCATAATGGAGAAAGTGAAACATTTCTTGGAGAAATAATCACTTCTGAAAAAAGAAAAAAAGTTCAATTATCTACAAAACTTCCAGTTTGGATGGTTAAAAAAGAAGAAGACTTAGATAAATATCTAGATAAACAATTAGAAAAATTACAAACCGATTATATTGATTATTATTTTTTACATTCCATGAATAAAGATGTCTTTCAAGAATTAAAAAAATTTCATTTAATTGAATTTTTAGATAGAATTAAAAAAACTGGAAAAGTTAAATATGTAGGATTTTCATTTCACGATGATTATGAAACATTTAAAGAAATTATTGATTATTATCCATGGGATGCTACAATAATCCAATACAACTATTTAGATGATACTATTCAAGCAGGTACTAAAGGATTAAAATATGCTTATAATAAAGATATAAATATTTTTATTATGGAACCTCAAAAAGGTGGTTTAATAATTAAAAATATACCTTCAGAAGTTCAAAACATATTAAATAAACAAGAATCTTTCACAACACCAAGTAATTGGGCTATAAAATGGGTTATGAGCCATCCTGAAGTAACATGTGTATTATCAGGTATGGGAAATACTAATGAATTATATGAAAATATTCAAACTGCTAATAATACAAAACCAAACTCATTAACCGAAAGTGAACTTACAGCATACAAAGAAATAAAAGAAACATATACTAATTTAATAAAAATTCCTTGTTCACATTGCAATTATTGTAAACCATGTCCAGTAAATGTAAATATCCCAGAATGTTTTGAAATTTATAATAACAAATACATATTCAATCTTAAAAATAATATTCGAACATATATTTTTAAAACTTCAGGAGTAATAGGTGGAAAACCATCATACGCAGGATTATGTATAAAATGTGGAAAATGTATAAAATCATGTCCTCAAAAAATAAATATTCCTGAAAAATTAGAATTAGTAAAAAAAGATATGGAACCAAGAGGATTTAAACAATTAGTTAGTATAATAAATAAATTAGGAACACCAATAATTAATCTTTCTTCAAATTTACATCAATTAAGACAGAAACGGAAATAGTAATATGATAAAGACAAAACATGTGTTCCTAATTATATTACTTTTATTAACTTCTATACTTGCATATTCAGTTATTCAACCTAGCATGTTAGATGTAAATGAAATAACAGTTAGTTCAAATCAAATTCCTATTGAATTTAATAATACAAAAGTAGCTTTAGTAGCAGATTTTCATTATGGAACTTTTGTAGATCAAAGCAGATTACAATCTGTTGTTGAAAAAGTTAATGAACAAAATCCAGATATAATTGTTTTAGGAGGAGATTATGTAACAGATGATGAATCCAAAGTTGATGAATGCTTTAACCAATTAACCAATTTAAAAGCCCCATTAGGAATATATGCCATTCTTGGAAATAATGATCCTAAATCAAAAGTAATAGATACATTAGATAAAACAGATAATATAAATTATATTGGAAATAAAGGTGTTTGGATACAAAAAAATAATGCTCAAATTAGACTAGGTGGTATTGGAGATTTATCAACTGGAACTCAAAATCTAAAAGCTACAACAGAAAATGTATCAACTAGTGACTTTGTCATATTAGCTTATCATAATCCAAATTATTTTCCAAATCTTGACAACACAAATAAATCAACAGTTGATTTATCACTAAGTGGTCACACTCACGGAGGACAAATAAACCTATTTGGATATACACCTTTCTTACAAAAAGCTTCAAATAATAACATGTATGTATCAGGATTATACACCGAAGGTCAAAATTCATTAGTAGTTACAAATGGTATAGGTGAAGTTAAAGCTCCACTAAGATTTATGGCAACACCCCAAATAACAATAATAAAATTAGTACACAATGACAATTAAACATTTAACTACTTTTTTTTTTCTATTTTTTAGTGTCAAGTAATAATAACTTTTTATTAAGTTAGTAATACTCTTTTTATCATATCAACAAACTAACTGCACATTACAAAACAAAAGAATAAACACTAATCACACCACCAAAACAAACACAGACAACACTCCAAAATTTAATAAAAATCTAAGACCATATAACTAAAGTTATAATTGTTTCAAATAAGTAAACTATTATTTTATAAATTATAATTTTTAACATAAACATTTGATCTTCCTGCAGCATCAATAACTGCTCCCGTACTAGCTAATGCATTACCATTATTACTAAATGTTGAATTTTCCACCAAAAGAGTAGTACCATTAAACCATATTACTTTAGAACAATTATTAATAACAATATTATTTAATGTTAAATTATAAATTAAATATTATCATTTAATAAAAATGAAAAATTTACTTACAAGAAATAAAGTTTTGAGTATAAGGACAATGATAAATACAATTACCCAAATAGTTAAATTATTAGCTAATTTACCTTCAAAGTTCTTTTTAACTCTTATAGCACATGTTTTAGGATCATAAAAGTCTTGAGTTTTTTTATTAATATCCCAATTTTCCCCATTCATTGCACTACCCGGACAGACTTTCATACACTCCCTACATTCCCCACATAAAGAAGATTTAATTGGATTATTAGATTTAAGAGGTAAATCTGTTAAAATTGATCCAAGTTGAATAGCTGAACCCTAATCCTTAGTAACTAGTAATCCTGGTTTACCAATCCATCCAAGACCTGCTTTAGTAGCAATGGTTTTATGAGGAATCTGATTTACAATATCTTCTTTAAGTAATTGATCTGCTGACTTATTATAATAAGCTTTAAATCTTTCAATAGTTTGAGCATATGCTTTATAACCTAAATCTTTAATAAATCTTTCAAGAGACAATGATACTTTATCTAAGTGATGAGTTAAATACCTATACTCTTTAATATAATTAATATCTGAACCATTAACAATATTTCGAATTGTATCTTTATTATATGTTTTATAAAAACCAATAGCATAATTTAAATCATTAATTGGTGTAATATCTCTAATATCAGCAAAGCCATATTTTGTTATGTCTTCTTTTAAAAGAAATTCTTCTAAATCCATATAATCATAACCTTAATATTCCTTCGTTTATCCTAAGCATAACAACTTAAAAATATACATATAGGAGTTATTAGTAATGAAAAGAGTATTAATAATATTAAAATTTTTTTTGCATCATTTTTCTCCTATTTTTTTTATCCAATCCTGAGTGGATAATACTTCACTAAATCGTGATGCTTGGATTATTAAAATAGTTTCATGTAATTCTTTTGCACTGATTTTTCCTTGATTATTGGAAAGGTTTATTGTTCCTGTGGCATCATTTAAAAATTCTACATGATAATTTCTGTGCATTGCTTCTTTTGCTGTTGTATCACAGCACATTTGTGTCATGAACCCTGCAATAGTAATTGTGTCAATGCTATTATCTTTTAAGAATTTGTTTAGTTTTGTTCCTGTGAAGCTACTATGTAATTGTTTTTCCATCTATATCATCAATGTTATGTCCCCATGTGTCTGCCCTGTGAAGCTACTATGTAATTGTTTTTCTATTATAATGTTATATTTTTTGTTTAGAATATCTGGATGAATTTCCCATTCTGATGTTCCTGTTTTAAATGTTTGTGCGTTTTCGTTGTTGTTAGAGTGTTGTATTAATATTATGGGAATATTTTTTGAATTAGCTATGTCTATTGTTTTTAATATGTTTGTCATAGCATTTTGTGGATATTGTATTGGTAATTTTCCTGTGAAATATTCATTTTGTACATCTATTATTAGTAATGCCCTCATTTTTATAACTCCATTATTATTTATTTTAATGTGTTTAAAGCAACTGTTACTGCTTTTTGTATATGTTCGCAGTTGTTGTTTTTTAAATTATTCAGTATTATTATTATTGGTGTTTTTATTCCCTATTTGTCCTATACTTCGTATTGATTCCCATATTAATTGTAGGGTTTCGGAGTATTGTTTTAGGATTTCTAATAGTTTATTTGTTCGTTTATCCTAAGCATAACAACTTAAAAATATACTATAGAGACACTTTTATTTTATTAGTGGAATATTAGAAAATAAATTTTAAGAGTCACTATATTCATTATTAGATATTACAGTATATGCACTACTATTTGTTTGATTATCAGTATCTACTAATTCAACATTATAAATTATCTAACTTTTATCATATATAAATATTATGAAAAACTAAAAAATAAACTTTTAAAAAAAGAGATTTTTAAAAAATTAACTTTCAAATTCTTTTAAAATTTCATTTACTTCTCCTAAATTTAATTTTTTATTTAAACATTTGGTTAATTCTTCTTTGACTCCAATAGTTTTTAGAAACTTTGTTTCAAATTTTATTAAATCTTTGAAAATTATACCTTCAATATTTTCTTTTGACATAACAAATACTGCTTTTTCATATCTTTATTATTTATTTTTTAATAATTTAGATTTTTTATTTA
>JAUNXU010000050.1 GCA_030539615.1 Methanobacteriaceae archaeon
AAAACTATATTAAATTTTAATAAAAAATCTATATTTCAATTATTTTTATTTATGGTTATATTTGGATTTTTTATTATGGGAATTTATTTATCTTATCAACATACTTTACCATTTATTGGTCAGTTTACAGAAGTATCAGTTAGTAGTCAAGTATCTTCTGCTAATCCAGGATATAGTGTGGATACTATGTATTACTTCTATAATCTTCCACAATATTTATCATCAAATACAATTAATGTAAATTATGATCAATTATTATCTACATCATCCAATCAACCAACATTATTATCATATGTATTTTTAATTATGTGCTTAATTGGAATTGGATTAACTATAAGAAATAGTTTTAAAAAATCAACCCATAAAAAAAATAGTATAATTTTATTAACATTAATGTTAATTACATTACTAACATTTACAAAAGTATCCTATATCATCACAATGATACTTTTTACAATAACAATTATATTATATTATTTTTTATTAGATAAGACATTAAAACAAATTGATGCTACTATGATAATATGGTTAGGTATCTCATTAATATTACATAGTTATCATCCAGTAAAAGTTGATAGATATATTATAACATCTATAATACCATTAATTTATTTCATAATACAATCTATACCATTAACATTAAATTTAATAGAAAAACATATTGACATCAATAAAAAAACAAAATATATTAAGATAATATCAATAATATTAATTTTATTAATATTACCTATTACATTAAGCTACACAGAATCATTAAACCATACCAATTCAAGGACACAAATAGAAAAAGAATCAGCACAGTGGTTACAAGAATATGATCCTGATTATAAAACAGCAAATATTTCATCTGATAGAGGACCAATATATAGTTGGTATCTAAAAAAATATGTTTATTCAATAGTTCCAAGAGTACTTAAATTAGAAAATGATACATTAGAAAATCGTTTAGAAACAATAAATGCAAAATATTATATTGATAGTACAAGTAATATAAATAGTATAAATGGATACCATAAAATTCATGAAATAAAATCTAATAAAACAAATAGTACTATAATATATGAAAAAAATTAAATTTAAGATATTTATGTATACAAAAGAATTTTTAACAGAAGAAATAATTAAAATTAGAAAAGAAATTGGTCATGACAATATAACACCTAATATTAAAGATATTTATTATAACAATAATGAATTAACAATAATAACACCAGATAGACCAGATAAATCTATAATCATAGGAAAAGGTGGATGGGTTGTTGGAAAATTAAGAGAAGAATTAGGTTTAAATTCAATTCACATCATATCTTATTCAGATATAATATTACAAGAGTATAAATTAAAATTATCCTTAGAACATATGAATAATTTAATTAAAACCAATAATTTACCACGTATATGTGAAAAATCATTAAATGAACTTAAAACCATATTAAACAAAAGATACACAGAAATTTATCAAAAAGAAGTTTTATTAGATGATTTTATTCAAAAAAATATCAATAAAGAACCATATAATGATAAACATGACACAATACTTGCATTATCAGGAGGTGTTGATAGTAGTTTCTCATTAATACTTGCTAAATCTATAGGACTTAATATAAAAGCAGTTACAATTAATCCCGGTACAATAATATTACCAAAACAATTCCATAAAAATATAGATAATTTAACAACTATGTTAAATATAGATCATAAATATGTTAAAATTGATATGCAAGATACAATTAAAAAATCTTTAAGTGGAAAAATACACCCTTGTGGACAATGCTCAAAAAATATCCATCAAGAAATAGACAATATAACAAAAAAATATCAAATACCAATCCAAATATATGGTGATTTATTATCAACCACAACACATTCCATAACAACAAATAATAACATAACAAAAATAAACATGCCATCATTATTATACATGCAAAAACATGAAATAAAAAATATAATCACAAAATTTAAAGTAAAAAAAATAAAAGAGTATGGATGCCCATTACTCCATGAAGTTCACAAAAAACATCCTCATATGAAAGATTATTCAATACAAAGAGTCTTACGTGAAACTAGAGCAGGAAATTTAGAATCTGGTGAAGCTGCAAATTTAATAAAAACTATTTAATAATTTCTAATACACCAAAAATAACTAAAAATATTCCAATAAGATAAGCAACAAGATTAGGATAAATAAAAATTAAAACACCTAATACTATAGCAATAAGTCCGATTATTTGGGTAGTTTTATCTGTCATAATAAATATATTATCATAAAACTAATATATAAATTTTTATGTAATAGCATAAATAATAAAAAGTATTTTTATTAACTAAAAAAAAAACATGAAAAAAAGGAGTCGTGCAAAAAAAAGAAATGTCACCACTAATCTCAAAATTATACCATAAAATGCCAAAATCTGTAAAAAATAGACCTAAAACTATTAAAGCTGTACAAAAATTCAATAATCATAATAAATTGAATGAATTAGAAACACATTATAAATTATTAGACCTCATATTCTCAAACTTCGATATAAAAGCAAAAGGAACAATGAGAAATATACAATTATTATCCTTAGAACTACTAAAATTATTTAATAACATATGTAAAAAACAGAATATTCAATTTTGGTTAGATTACGGGACATTTTTAGGAGCATATAGACACCATGGATTCATACCATGGGATGATGATATAGATATTGGAATGATGAGAAATGATTATAATAAATTATTAAAAGTATTTCCAGAAGAAATAAATAAAATACCAGAACTTAAGGATAAAATAATAATTTCTAAATTAACAAAACCACACTTAAATTATCCTGAAAATACAAATATACTCGATCAAACAAACAATGGAACATTTTTATTATTTTTCCAATGTGCTTGGAAAAAACCATTTGTCCATTTTGATGTATTTCCAAGAGATTATATCCCTAAAAAAGCATTAAAACCAGGACGAAATAAAAAACAGACAGAACTACATATGAAATTTAAAGAAAATATTAAAAATGAAATATATACATTTGAACAAGGATTACCATTAGAACAAGAAAAAATAGGATTTACTAAAGAAAAACAAGATCATATCTCAGATGCAATAGATGGATTACATAATAATATTGCTAATAGAATTTATAAAACAAATATTGTATTTCCATTAGATACAATAACATTTGAAGAAGAAACATTTCCATGTCCACGAAATGCAGATGAATACTTAACAAAAATTTATGGATCTGAATATATGCATTTACCAAAAATAGCATTAGATCATGATACAGAACCTCTTGTTAAATCCCAATTTAATTCTCAAAATGAAGAACAAGAACAATTTAAGAAAGATATAAAATTATTAAAAACAATAAATGAAAGATTTTAATTTTTCATTTTTTTGCAATAATTCTAATAACCATTGGATCATCATCTTGATATTTAGCTAAACCTTGACTTTCAATTTTATATTCAATAGTTAAACCTTGACTTTCAAGTTTTTTAATAATATCATCTAATTTTAAATATCGTCTGTAATGTGTTGTTACATTTTCATTATCACTTATTTGTTTACCTTTTTTAAACATAGGATCTTTAATACTTCGAACTTCTAAAAAAAATCTTCCATCAATATTAAGTTGACTGCCAATCCACTGAATTACTCGTTCTTCTTTTTTTGAATTTATTGAATGGAATGTAAATCGTGAATAAATATAATCATATTTAATATCTTTATTAAGATTAGTAAAATCATCATCTTTAAAAGTAAGATTTTTATTAGCATAATACTTGTTTAAATAATTTATTTCACTTGTTATTTGGTCAACTGCTGTAATTTTTATATTTTTTTTAGAAAAATATAAACTATCTCTACCATTTCCACAACCTAATTCAATAAGTGTTTTTTCAGGTTCTAATTTTTCTCTAACAAATTTTGCAAATGAAGAGGGCATACTTGGTTGTGAATGTTTTTTATAATATTCATCCCAATATTTTTTATCATTAATAATTATCAACTCAATTTTATTATTATAAATTTTTTTAATAAGCCATACATATCTATAAAATTAATTAATGAAAGAAAAAAAAAGAGTAATTATTCATTAAAATAATAATTATAAAAAAATAAAGTATAACTATATACAATATTATTAATTTTTAAATTAAATATTATATATAGATTTAGATATATGTGATTTCCTTAATTAAACTTTTATTTTAGAAAATTCTACCATATAAATTATAAATATCAATACTGGCCATACACCTAATCTTCCAATCCAAAAATCTATAATTAATACTATTTTAACAAAAGATGGAGAGTGAGCCGAAATCATACTAGTAGTAAGACCAACATTTCCTAAAGCTGATGAAACATTCACTAAAACAGCTACCAAGTCTGAATAAAAGAAAGACAAGGATAATATACTGACAAACAATATCAAAATATATGCTATAACATATAAACTAATTTGTTTTACTTGTTTATCTTGTATGATTTTTGTTTTAACATGAGTAATTGTATGAACAGGAACTGTATTTTTTGGAAGAATCATAGCATATACTTCCCATACAATTGCTTTAAAAGCAACAGCTACATTATACAACTTAATACCTCCTGCAGCAGAACAAGCTCCACCACCAAGGATCATGAATATTGATAAAATCAATAAAGAGATAGTAGGCCAATTTCCAATATTAACTGTTTGAAAACCAGTTGTAGTTACTGCAGATACCACTTGGAATATTCCATGTCTACAAGCCATAAAAAGATTATTACCAAAAAAGTGTGATGTCATAAGAGAAAATGTAACTATAATTGAACCAACAATTAAAAATAATGCCATTAATCTTACTTCTATATCTTTAAATGCTACTTTAAAATTACCTTTCACAGTATAATAATGAATAATATAATTTGTTGAACCTACTATCATTAAGAACATTGTTATTAATTCAACTAATGTACTATCAAACCAACCTAGAGCAGAATTATGATTTGTAAAACCACCACTTGATATTGCAGTAAAACTGTAACATATTGCATTAAAGATATCCATTCCAGAAATTAAATATAAAATAAAACCTAAACCTGTAAATCCAAGATAAATTTTAGTAAATATCATAGCACTATGTTTCATACTTGGTGCAATTTGTTCAGTTCTACCTTCTGCTGAATATAATCTCATAAGAGTTACTGAAGATGGTACAATAGTAAGTAATAAAATAATAATTCCAATACCACCTAACCATTGACATATAGCTCTCCACATAAGAATAGAATAAGCTAAATTTTCAGTATCAACATACATAGTCATCCCAGTAGTTGTAATAGCAGACATAGACTCATAAAGTGCATCTAAAAAAGACAAATCATTTGAAAAAATGAAAGGTAAAGAAACTACAAATGCTGCTACAAACCATATATAGGTTACAAATAATAAAGAACTTCTTGATGTTAGATCTTCACGTTCTCCACCACCAAATCCACGATACAATAATAATCCTATAGCAGAAGTTATTAATGCTGATTTTATAAATGAATTTAAATAATGAGGTTCATTATATATTAAAGATACAATTAGTGGTGCTAACATCATAACAGCCAATATTACAAGAATATAACCAGTAAAATGAGCTAAAGCAAATAATTCTTTCTTTTTAAGTTTATTAATTGAATGTGTCCCCATTATTTATATTCTCCCTATTCATATATGTAATTAATTATGCAAAATCTTTATTTTCAAGAAATCTTTCCGTCCTAATTTCTAAAACAATGTCTGGTTTAAACCAATCTATTAATTCTTTATTTAATTTCCAATAATCCCAATAAAAAAGTATCTCTTTTCCAAATACCATAAGTGAATTAATAAAATATGCTGCTGATGAATCTCTTAATACTAATATCTTTTTATTAGAAAAACTATCAAAATTATGATAATATAATAACTCCCTTTTTGAATAAAATTTTGATGGTGCTAATAATTTTTTAAATGATTGAATATTAATACGTGTTCTTACAGGTATATTAGAATATTTTTCGGATTTTTCTAGTGAATAAGACCAATTTTCTTTAAGAAGTAAATCACCACTAGTTAAAACATGCTTTACTATAGTATTCTTTTCTATTAGTGATAATACATCATTTACAGATAACTGTGGAAATATTTCTGAAATCATATGAGTTATCATTTTTGTTGCTCCATCATGATTAATATGTGAATCTGAAATATTATAATCTAATGGAGTTAATATTTCATTAAAATCTGGTGAAATATCTTTGATTTTATCATGATCTCTTTTTAAAAATTCAGAAGTAAATGGTAATAACTTTCTACACACAACACTTTTATCAGGTACAATATAAAAATGATAATCAATATTTAAATTATCAAAATATTCTTTTTTATCTTGATAATATTTTCTAAATGTCTTTTCATTAAATCTATTTTTATAATTTTTATCATAATGTTGTAATATTTCATTATTTGAATCATTAACTAAAAAAAGATAATCTCTTTTTCCTATAAAAACCTTTAAATATTGATCTAATGTCCTTATAAATTCATTTATATCCTGTACATCATTATACATTAATTCACAAAATCCTTAAAAATTTATTCTATACTAAATTTAATTTAAAATTAAATTTCTTTTTTCTAACATTGTTATTTAATATTATTATTTTAGTATTAAGATATATTTAAATATCAAGGATTACATTTTATTTTTTATGTTAAATACTTAGTCAAAAAAAAAGTAAATTAATTTTAATAAGATTAATGATTTAATTTTATAAATAAATCCAATACATTGAATTAAATTAATATTATTAATATAGATACTTTTAATTAAGCTTTATTTTAATTTTTAATCATAGAAAATATTGATTATATAAAATATAAGTATTAAAAAAAGTAAATATAAGATTGTTATAAATAGGATAATATTTTTTTTAATCTAAATACTAGAAAATATATAATATTTCTTTTTAAATTAATTATTATTAAATTTACGTAAATTTTATAGGAGAAGTGATATTTTTTGACAAGAATTGCTATTATAGATACTGATCGATGTCAACCAAAAAAATGTAATTATACTTGTATTGAATACTGTCCAGGAGTTAGGATGGAAGAAGATACTATTATAATTAATGATGAAAATAAGAAACCAGTAATATCTGAAGAATTATGTTCTGGTTGTGGAATATGTACAAATAGATGTATGTTTAATGCAATTAATATTATTAATTTACCTGAAGCATTAACTGAACCTATCCATAGATATGGTGAAAATAAATTTGAATTATTTGGACTTCCTACTATTGAAGAAGGTTCTATTGTAGGATTACTTGGACCTAATGGTATTGGAAAATCAACTATATTAAATATATTATCTGGACAAACAATACCTAACTTTGGAAAATATGATGAAGATAGTTCATGGGATTTAGTTATAGACTATTTTAAAGGATCACAATTACAAAGTTATTTTAAAAAATTAGCAAATAATGATATTATTGTATCTCATAAACCTCAAATGGTTGATCAACTTCCTAAAGTTGTTAAAGGTAATGTTAAAAATCTTTTAACAAATGTAGATCAAATTGGAAAAATGGATGAAATTGTTGAAACATTAGAACTTAAAAATACTCTTGACCATGAACTTAAACAATTATCAGGTGGGGAGTTACAACGTATTGCTATTGCAGCTACTGCTCTTAAAGATGCTGATTTTTATTATTTTGATGAACCGACTTCATGGTTAGATGTTAAACAAAGACTTAATATGGTTAATGTTATAAGAAATCTTACTGAAAATAAGAAAAGCGTAATGGTTATTGAACACGACCTTGCTACACTTGATGCAGTGTCTGATTATGTTCATATATTATATGGTGAAGCTGGAGGATATGGTGTTGTTTCTAAGCTTAGAGGAGTACGTATAGGTATTAATGCATACATTAATGGTTTTTTAAATGAGGAAAATGTAAGATTTAGAAAACAACCTATTAAATTTGATGTTATTCCACCATCTGATATTATGGAATCTGAAGAAATTACTAATTATACTCAATTAAAGAAAAGTTATGATAAATTTAGTATTGATGCTGAAGGTGGAAGTATTGGTGTTAATCAAGTTGTAACAGCTTTTGGTCCAAATGGTATTGGTAAAACTACATATGCAAAAATGTTGGCTGGAAAAATTAAACCTGATAGTGGTGAAGTTAGTGAAAAAATAGATATTGCATATAAACCTCAATATATTCTTACTGATTTTGAAGGAACTGTTCAAGAATATCTTTATAGTTATGCTAAAGGTTATGGTACTAATGTTTTCCAGACAGATATTAGTAAACCTTTTAATTTAGATGAATTATTAGATAAAAATGTTCAAAAATTATCTGGTGGAGAATTACAACGAGTTCAAACTGCTGTTACATTATCTGAAGAAGCAGATATTTATTTATTTGATGAACCTACAGCATTTTTAGATGTTGAACAAAGATTAAAAGTTGCTAAAAGTATTAAAAAAGTTATTGATCGTGATAACTCAGCAGCTATTATTATTGATCACGACATAGTATTTATTGATTATGTTTCTGATAAAGCAATGGTATTCTATGGTGAATCAGGTATTGAAGGTCATGCATCTAGTCCTACAGATTTAAGAACAGCTATGAATAAATTTTTATCTGATATGGCTATTACATTTAGACGTGACAAAGAAACTAAACGTCCTCGTGTTAATAAATTTGACAGTTATCTTGATCGTGAACAAAAAGAAAAAGGCGAATATTACTATCTTGAAGAATAAAAAAAGGAGAGTTAAATTATGCATTTAATGATTATTCCTACTATGGGTTGTCCTTCTAATTGTAGATATTGTTGGAGTTCTGAAGTTAATTCAAAAATTATGAGTAAAGATACTATGGACAATATTGTTAATTGGATGAAAAATTTTGGTACAGATCCTGTTACTTTTACTTTTCATGGTGGTGAACCACTACTTGCTGGTTATGATTACTTTGAATATGCTCTTAAAAAAATTAGTGAAGAATTAAATTTTCTTCACCCAGCTTTTGCTATTCAAACTAATCTTTGGTGTATGAATTCTAAGATTGCTAACTTATTTAAAAAATATGATATTCCTATTGGTTCTAGTCTTGATGGACCTAAAAATATTAATGATATTCAAAGAGGAAATGGTTATTTTGATAAAACTATGAATGGTTATAAAATTGCTACTGATGCAGGTTTATCTGTTAGTTTTATAAGTACTTTTACTTCTTATAGTATTAAATATAAAGAAGATATTTTTAATTTTTTTAAAGATAATAAATTAAACATGAAATTACATCCAGCTCTTAGTTCTATTAAAGATGATAATAGTGAACCTTGTGTTTTATCTCCAGAAGATTATGGAAAGTTATTATGTTATCTTCTTGATGAATATCTTGATTGTGCTGATGAAGTTGAACTTAAAAATTTAGATCATTTATGTAAAGGTGTTTTTTTAAATAGAGGACTTGTTTGTACCCATGTTGATTGTATGGGTGATACTTTTGCTATTGGTCCTGATGGTAATATTTATCCATGTTATCGTTTTGTTTCAATGGAAGATTATGTTATAGGTAATGTTTCAGATTTTCCATCTATGGAAGAACTTCAGAAATCTAAAGCATTGTTGCTTCTTAATGAATATAAATCTTTTGTAGATGAAAATTGTAGTGATTGTAAACATATTAAATATTGTCGTGGCGGTTGTCCTTATAATGCTATTACTTTATCTGATGGTGTTGTTAATAGAGTTGATCCTCATTGCGAAGCTTATATGAAAATTTTTGATGAAATTAGTAGCCAATTAAATAGTTCACTTGATTTTTCTTTTGGATTTTCAAATAATGAAACACCTTATGAAAAGAAACATAAATTTTCAGTTATGGATATTGCTTTAAAATAAGTTAAAAGAAAATTAAAATTAAATAAATTTTTTTTATTTTTTATTCTATGTTTAAAAATTCTTCATGTCTTGATTTTGCATTAATTAATGCTTTTTGAATATCTTCTTCTACATCGTTTGATACTGATCCGTGACCAGGTAATAATTGATTTATTTTTAATGTATTTAATCTAGATAAACTATTTATATATTCTCCATAACTTCCAGAATCTGAGATTTTAGATATTGTTCCTTTTGAAAATACTGTATCTCCTGAAAATAATATTCTTTTTCGGGGTTCATATACACATAATGAGCCAGATGTGTGTCCGGGTGTATATAATATTTTTAAAAACCAATCATCTAATTCTAATACATTATTATTTTCTAACCATAAATGTACATTATATCCTCTAGGATCATGACCATGACCTCTACAGTGTAATACTTCTTCATCAGCATAGATTATCTTTGTTGCAGCATACCTATGTGTCATTATTGTTGCTGTATTTTGAAAATATTTATTTGCTCCCATATGATCTGCATGTTCATGTGTATTTATAACCATATCAATATCTTCAGGTTTTATTCCAATATTATTCAATTCTTTTTTTAATATTGGGTATTTTTGATATAATCCTGGATCAATTAATAATATTTTTTGTTGATCAATTATTAAATAAGATGTGCAACTTGGACGTTCAGTTTTTATTTTATAAAGTGAATCTTTTATCTTTTCATACATATGTTATATAAGTTTATTTTTTATTTTTATTAATAGTTAATCATCATACTTAATTTTAAAATAATCAATAAAATCAAGATATGTTAATTAATTAAACAGTTAATTTTAATTAAAATTAAAATTAGTTTTAGAAAATAAGTTATGAATTAATAATTTAATAATAACTAATATTAAAGTTATAAAATTAAAAAAATAAAATAAAATTTCAAGTATAATATAGTTAAGTTTATATACTACAAAAACTAAAATATGTAATATCGGAACTATACTTCCTACTTCCGATCAAAAAATGTATTGCACATACATAACAAAAAAGGAAGAAAAAAAATGAATAGTTTATCATTAAAAGTATAACATAGAAAAAGTCTTATTATTTAAAAAAATAAGCACATAAATTAAAAACATTATATTTATCAATAAATATTGTAAATAAGATCACCTATTTATAATATCAAAATTAAAAAAATGATAAAATAACATTATATTATAAAAAGAATAACTTTGGAGGAATTAAATAAATGAGCGTAGAAGCATTATTAAATAGCGGAGATACAGCATGGATTCTTATATCAACCGCACTAGTAATGATTATGACCATACCTGGAATCGCTCTATTCTACGGAGGTATGGTTAAAAAGGAAAATATATTAAACACTATATTTTTATCATTAATCGGTTTTGCAATAGCAAGTATTATATGGGTAACATATGGATATCAATTTACATTTGGACCCACAATAGGTGGATTTTTAGGATCACCAAGTAATTTCCTATTACAAGGAATTGGAATTGACACGTTATCAACAGTCGGAACAACAATACCTGAATTACTATATGTATTTTTCCAAGCTACATTTGCAGCAATTACAGTAGCATTAATATCAGGAGCCGTAGTAGGAAGAATGAAAGCAAAAGCATGGATTGCTTTTGTACCCTTATGGATAACATTAGTTTACATACCTATAGCTCACTGGGTATGGGGTGGAGGTTGGTTATACCAACTTGGAGCTCTCGATTTTGCAGGAGGTGCAGTAGTTCACCTTAACTCAGGAATAGCAGCACTTGCACTAATATTAGTTCTTGGTGCAAGAAAAGATAGAAGATTATTACCACACCATTTAGGATACTCTGTTTTAGGAGCAGCACTACTATGGTTTGGATGGTTTGGATTTAATGGAGGATCAGCATTAGCAGCAAATGGACTTGCAGCATCAGCAATATTAGTTACAAGCATTGCAGCATCAGCAGCAATGATATCATGGTGTATTATAGACATAATAAAAACTGGAAAACCAACAGTTCTTGGTGCAATATCAGGAGCAATAGCAGGACTAGTAGCTATTACACCAGCAGCAGGATTTGTTGATACTTCAGCAGCAATAATAATTGGATTTACAACATCATTTATTTCATACTTCGCATTATCCTACCTAAAACCAAAAATAGGATACGACGATGCATTAGATGTATTTGGTATACATGGAATGTCTGGTATATGGGGAGCATTATTAACAGGAGTATTTGCAGCACCAGCAATTAATGAAGCTGCAGGATTATTATATGGTAATCCATCACAACTAGGAATACAAATAATAAGTATTGTAGCAGTAGCTGTATATTCATTTATAGTAACTTATGTTATAGCACAAGTTCTTGATAAAACTATGGGAATAAGAGTTGATTCAAAAACAGAAACTGAAGGATTAGATGCTAACGAACATGAAGAAGTAGGATACAGAATATAAAATTCATAGGAAAAGTGAATAATAAATGAAACAGATAATATCAATATTTAGACAAGAAAAATTAGATGAAGTAAAAAAAGCTCTTGAAAAAATAGGATGTAATGGAATTACAGTTATTGAAGTAAAAGGTAGAGGAGAACAACTAGGAATTCAAGAAAATTATCGTGGAAATAAATATAAAATAGATTTAATTCCAAAAATCAAAATTGAAACAGTAGTAAATGATGATTTCTTAGATAAAACTATAAAAACAATATCCGAAACAGCATATACAGGAAACATTGGAGACGGAAAAATATTTGTCCTCAATGTTGAAGAAACCATACGAATTAGAACTAATGAACATGGAAATAAAGCTGTTTAAAATTATTTCCACAAAATAAAAATCTATCTATATAGCATAAAACTCATACTAATTTATCAACTCCCATTTTTTTCTTTTTTTAAAGATATAACAAATTAACAAAAAAAAAATTAAAGAAACAATCTATTTTTTTCATAATATGAGCGTCCGACAAAAAGCACTTTTTTAGAAAATTTTATTCTTCAATTGATAAATAACGGCTTTTTTTACTCTTTTCATTTAACAATTGGGGTTTTTGTCGCACCCACAATATAAAATATCCAACAAAAATCATTTTTTTAGAAAAATATTATTCTTCAATTACTAAATAAATTATTTTTCATAGTCTTTTTCAATTAATATTATATTTATAAAAAAATGAAATGAAATAGGAATGTTGAAGGTTTTCTCTCTTTTTTTTAGGTTATTGTTAGTGTTGTTTGTGTTCTTGTTTCTTGGTTGTT
>JAUNXU010000124.1 GCA_030539615.1 Methanobacteriaceae archaeon
AATAACACATAAATTGTAACATTTTGGCATGTTTATGTAAAGTTTAACATAATATTATATAATAAAACTTTTTTATATATTTGTAAAATTATATAAATGATTAAAACAATTATGTGCATATGCATATGCATATAATTTAAAATAAACTATAGAAGATAGATTTATTTATTTTAAAATATATTCTTAGCTTTAGTTTTTAGAAGTAAAAATCAAATTTTATAGTACTTAAAACTTTAATTTTCATAAATAGGTAGTAAATTAAATATGTCATTGTAATATTTTGGTTCATTTCAAAATATTAGAACTATATTTGGCATAAAATAATTATATATAAAGTTTAGTAGAGTCAATACTTACAAAATAAAATTGCAAATAATAGAGATAAGGTTTCATTCCCTTTATGATAGATGGTAAGAAAGAGAGTGTTGGAGGATCAGATTTTATACTGATATTAACTAGTTTATTGTTTTAATAGAAAATTAATAAATATTTAATAAAACAATAAACTACATAATTCACATTAAATTTTAAAAAATTATAAATTAAGCATTTTTATAATTATAAAGAAACAATAAATAATACTAAAAAAAGTAAATAAATTACAAAAATAATTATATATATTAATAAACTTAATATTTAGTTGTCAAAATAGTTAAGTGCAATATTAAATTAATAGTGGTATAATTAAAATATTAATACATAAATGTAAAAAAACATATTTTAAACAATTAATATGAAATAAAAATTATCAATTTAAGGCTTTATTATTAAATTTAATAATAAAGCTTTAAAATACAAAATTTTTAATTAAGGGAGGCAAAATGAAAAGAATTAATAAAAAAAATTTATACTATTACTTATGATTTTTTTATTTAATTTAGTTAAGAGAAATATATATATTAGGGGGATAAAATGAAAAAGGAAGATATATGTTGCGTGATTATTACTTATAATATAGGAAAAGAATTTTATAAATGCTATGATTCCATTAAAAATCAGGTTGATTATGTAATAATAGTGGACAATGGGTCTGATAAAGAAACTATAGATGTTTTAAATAAAATTAAAGTTGATACTAATACTAATGTAATATTTAATAATGATAATTATGGCATTGCTAAAGCATTAAATATAGGAGTGAGGGATGCAATTACAAGAGGGTATTCTTGGATACTAACTATGGACAATGATAGTCAAGCACAGTTTGATATGATAGATGTTATGATAAAAACATATAATAATATAAATGAAATAGAAAAAAATAAAATAGTTGGTATGTCACCTAACTTCTTTGATCGAAAATATCTTTCAAATGTAGAGTATAATGTGAATAATCTTAGCTACTCTTATGAAGATGTTGTTATAACATCAGGAAATTTATTAAAGAAAGAAGTATTTGATACTATTGGTTTTTTTAATGAGGAATATTTTATAGATTATGTAGATATTGAGTTTTGTTTAAGGATATTTGAAAAAGGGGAAAAAATAATACAAGTAAATAACGCTATTTTAAATCATCAAATAGGTGATGGTAGTAAACATAAAATCTTTAATAAAACATTTACGGCGTCAAATCATTCAGCTTTAAGAAGATATTATATAACAAGAAATTCGTTGGATGTCTACAAAAAGTATAAACATTTAAATATACATGCTACAAATGATATAAAAAGGCAGTTAGCTAAGTCTTCTATAAAGATAATTTTAGTTGAGGATAATAAAATCCAAAAAATTAAATATATACTAAAAGGAATTCAGGATTATAAATTATCTAAATTTGGAAAATTTAAAGGAAAAGCAGTATGAATTTAAAGAAAAGTATATTAAAAGTATTCTCAGTAAATTTATTAACTATGATATCTGGTATTATTATATCATTTTTGGCTCCATCTATTCTTTCTATTGAAAGTTATGCTGATTTAAAGACATTTACTTTTTATCTATCTTATACTGCCTTTTTAAGTATAGGCTTTGTTGATGGTATGTATATAAAGTATGGTGGAATAGATAGCAAAGAAGTAAATATTGATGAATTTAAAATGGAACATACTGTATTTTTAATAATAGAGTTTGTATTTACTATACTATTATTAATATTTTCTATAATTCTTAAGAATGATATTCTTTTTTTATTATCACTTTCAATAATTCCAGTAGCTATGGTTGGTTTTTTTAATATGTTTTATCAAGCAACAGGACAGTTTGATAAATATTCCAAAAACATGTTAATAAATACATCAATGAATTTAATATTAAATTTTATATTGGTTATAGTATTAAAAATTAAAAATGCACAATTATATTGTCTTATAACAATAATAACTAATACCATTATAATGATTTATTTAGAATATGTTTATGCAAAGAAATTTAAAAATATAAAA
>JAUNXU010000051.1 GCA_030539615.1 Methanobacteriaceae archaeon
AGAATAATAATTTATAAAAAAGATATTCTTTTTTAATTGCACTGTTTTTAGAAGTATTTAATAAGTAAACAAATTAAAGGATTATAAAATTAATATTTATAATTTAATAGGCAGTAATATATTTCCATATATTAATGTTTCACCACATTAAATGTTTATAAAGTTAAAACTTTATTATAATCATTTTTGCACTTTGCGTTAAAAACATCAAACTAAACGTTTTTATCGTTAGATAAACTGTATTTAGCTCTCATAATCATCATATCGCTACAGTTGGAATGCAACCATCATCACTTTTAATGAAACTCTCAAATTCATTCAGTTTAGGTCATCGCCTTGTACTTGTAGCACATACTATACTCGTTGGATCTACCCCATCAAGTTTATTAGAAAACATTGCAATTTGTATATTTCACTAATTTTAATAGCAGAAAGTACTAAAATCACAAAAAACATACTATAAAATAAGAAAAAAATATATAATTAAACATCTTTGAAAAAACAATAGGAAAATAATATAATGCACAGTATAAAAACTCCAAAAAAACAAGCAAATGATATAATAAAAGAATTAAGAAAAAACAAGCAAATAAACTACAACTATAAAATAAAACACGAAGAAAATCATATAATCATACCATTACAAAAAACATATTCTCATTATATAATCCAAAAAATTCAAGAAAACTATCCAGATATAGAACTACTTTCAGACATAACCCTCCAAAAACAAACAATTCCACCACAAAATTTTACAGAATACTTAAACACAAATATTGATAAAGAAAAATTAGATAAAATTCATAGATCATTTGATATAATAGGAAACACTGTAATCATTGAAATACCTGAAGAACTTGAAAAAGAAAAATATCAAATAGCAGAAGCTATACTAAAATTTACAAAAAGACAAAATGTATATAATAAAAAAAGTAAAATTCAAGGTATTACAAGAACAAGAAAACTAGAACACTTAGTAGGAACTAAAAATCCTGAAACAATACATAAAGAATTTAATTTAAAATTTAAACTAAACATTGAAACAGTTTATTTTAGTCCAAGACTAGCTACAGAACGAAAAAGAATTGTAGAACAAGTAAAAGAAAATGAGACAATAATTGATTTTTTTGCAGGAATAGGATCATTTCCAATAAGTATTGCAAATAAAAAAGAAACAAAAATATATTCAGTAGATATAAATCCTGAAGCATATAAATACATGCAAGAAAATATTAAATTAAATAAATTAAAAGGAAATATAATACCTATTCAATCAGATATAAATAAAATAATAGATGAACTGCCACCAGCAGATCGTATAATCATGAATTTACCAGGAACAGCAAAAGAATTTTTACCACTTGCAATAGAAAAAATAAAAAAACCAGGTATTATAAATTATTATGAATTTACAACAGATCCTCAAAATGCTATTGAAAGTATAAAAAAAATAAATAAAAAATATAATACTAAAATATTAAATGTTCATAAAGTAAGATCACAAGGACCAAAAGTATGGCATGTTGCAGTTGATGCACAAATATTCTAAAATGGATTAACAATACCATTTTCAGTAATGATTCCTGTAATTAAATCAGAAGACACTATATCAAAAGCAGGATTTAAAATATCAATATCATTAGAAGTTATATAATTTCCACCTATACATGATACTTCTTCTTTATTTCTTTCTTCTATTATAATATCATTAATATTACTATCACGATCAAAAGTACTTAATGGACTTGCAACATAAAATGGAATATTAAACCGTTTAGCAGCAAGAGCCACCATTAAAGAACCAATTTTATTAGCTATACCACCTTTACAAACTCTATCTGCCCCAATAATTACTTTATCAATATGACTCTGTTGCATCATAAATCCTGCTGCACCATCAACAATAAGTTTTACAGGAATACCATCACGATGTAACTCATAAGCAGTTAACCTTGCACCTTGAAGTACAGGTCTTGTTTCATCAGCAATAACATTAATGTTTTTACCATCATTCCAAGCACTACGAATAACACCTAATGCAGTACCATAATCTACACAAGCAAGACTACCTGCATTACAATGAGTAAGAATAGTATCACCATCTTCAATAACAGTTGATCCATACTTACCAATCAAACGATTAGTTTCTTTATCTTCTAAAAAAAGTCGATTAGCAGTACTAATTGCAGAAATATTATTATTCAAACCAGATAAAACTTCATCAACAGCCCACATAAGATTAACTGCAGTAGGTCTAGCAGATTTTATAATTTTAGCCACATAAAACATGTCTTCATTAGCAAGTTCAGCAAGAGCCATAGCATAAGCTGCACTAACCCCAATTGCAGGAGCACCCCTTACTTTCAAAGTTTTTATAGCATCAACAACAGACAAATAATCTGAACAAACAATATATTCCTCTTTAAACGGTAATAATGTTTGATCAATCATAAATAATTTATCATCTTTCCAATACAATGTTTCAATCATATAAAAAATATACTCCTTTTATAATTTTTTTAATAATGAGAATTAGGTGTTAAATCAAGATGAAGATCACCATCTTTATTTCCAGGAATACCATATGCATCAGCACGACACTGAGTACAAGCACGAAATACAGGTAAAATTTCTTCAACAGAATCTCTTATATCACTAAGCATACCACAACCTGGTGGTTCAATATCCTTAAATTTATTTAAAGGAATTAATGGTAAAACATTCATCATAGAAGCACCATGATCTTTAACAACTTTTGTTATTTCAATAATATGTTTATCATTAACGCTCGGTATTAATACACTATTAACTTTTATAATAACACCCTGTTTTGATAACATATCAATACCTTTTAACTGTTTTTCTAAAAGTAAATTAAAACCATCTAATCCATGATATACTTTATTATCATAATTTATATTATCATAAATTTTCACACCTATCTTAGGATCAACAGCATTTACAGTAATAGTAACAGTTTTCACACCAACTTCTACAATTTCATCAACAAAATCAGGTACAAGAAGACCATTAGTACTCATACATAATATCAAATCAGGAAATTGTTCATGAGCCTTTCTAAAAAATTCAATAGTATCATTATTACACAAAGAATCACCAGGACCTGCTACACCAATAACAGTTATAGGCATTTTTTCAACAGTTTCTTTCACATGTTTTAATGCCTCATCAATATCCATAACACAACTAGCAACACCAGGCCTATTTTCTTTCTTATCTAACTTCCTAGTACAAAACCCACACTGAATATTACATTTAGGAGCAATAGGAATATGTATACGCCCTACTTTATCATGAATTTTCTCATTAAAACAAGGATGTGCTCTTGTTACATGTGCAAAATGTGCTTTTTTATTCATAAAAAACCCTCTTAATTATAATTTTTTAACTTCTTCAATAACTTCTTCTAACTTATCATTCCATTTTTCATCAAATATTTCATCAGAACTAATAAGAGAAATAATATTACCTTTAGAAGTATTTTTACTTAACCTAAATCCTTCAGGCATTATACGAAACAAAGCATCATATATCTTTCGTTTAAGTTCTTTAGAAGGATCAGATACAATTAACTTATCAGGATCAAAACTATAATCATTAACAATTACTTTATACCTATCAGGCTGTGAAATATTATTTCTAGATTCAATTAACCATAATTTCTTTAATAAATTTGGAAGATAATTTTCATTATCAATATCAATATACAACTTCCCATCCTTACTTTCATAAGAAGCCATATCACTTAAATAAATAGGTGTAGAAGTTTTTTCAATCTTTACAGCAGCAATAAATATTGCTTCACGTGGTTCAATAAAAACTTTAATTGCATGTACTGATCTAGCAAGTTGTAAATCTTGTAATGTAGTTCTAAGAATCATATCATAGACTTCAGCACCAGTTTTATCATAACATTCAACAAACATGTAACTAATCAACCCCTTAATATATTAATGATATTTTTTTATATCTTTTTCATCAAAATTTCTAATACCAGAAACAAGTAATGCAGATCCTACAGCACCAATATATTGAGAATATTCAGGTACAATAACATTAATACCACCAAGAATATTTTCAACAGCATCAACAAGACCTGCAATAAGAGAGGTTCCACCCACTTGTATTAAAGGTTCTCTAACATCAATTTCTTGTAATTGTTGTTCATAAACCTGTTCAGCAACAGAATAACAAGCAGCAGAAGCAATATCTGCTTTTTTAGCACCAGCAGCTCTACTAGTTACAAGATCTTGAATTCCGAATACTATACAATAACTATTTAATGTAGCATTTCGATAATTTCCACCTTGAGCAAGACCACCTAATTCAGTAATATCAACACCTAAATTTTTACTAGTCATATCTAAAAATTTTCCAGAAGCTCCAGCACAAATACCACCCATAGTAAAATTATCAGGAATTCCATTATTTACAGTGATAACTTTATTATCCATACCCCCAATATCTAAAACTGTTGCTTCACCTTTTTGCGAATTAGCAAGATATACTGCACCTTTAGAATTTACAGACAATTCTTCTTGAACTAATTGGGCACCCATTGCTTTTCCAATAGTCATCCTACCATAACCTGTAGTACCAATTCCTTCAATATCATCTAATTTATATTCTGTATTTTCAAGTGCCTGTTTTATACCATCATTAGCACATCCAATAACATCACCAGTTGGAACCCAACCAGTTCCTATAATTTTATCATTTTCCATTAAAGCAACTTTAGTAGTAGTTGAACCACTATCAATTCCTAAAGTTAAACCTTCTTGTTTTTCACGAGCTAAAATACTTTTTCTTGCAACAACAGTTGTTAATGCTTCCATCCTAATAAATAACTCAGAAGCTTTAGTTTTTTCTGTGAAAGAATATGTCACTACAGGTAAATTTGTATTATCTTGTATAAGTCTTCTAACTTCATTTCTAGCAATAGCTCCTTCAGCACACCTAAAACAAGTACAAATAAATACAGCATCAGCTTCATTTTTACCATCCACCAATGACATTGCCCTTGCAATCATTAATTTAAGACTAGAACTAGCACAACTTAAACCAAAACGTTCATAAGCTTCATCAATATCATCTAAATTAACATCAGGAATAACAATTTCTGCATTAAAAGTTTCAGCTGCTTTTTCAATCTCTTTTTGTATACCACTATACTCAGTTCCACATGATAATTGAGCAATTTTAACCATATATTATTCCTCCTTATTTATATCTTGATTTAAATTATCAAGAAAAGTATTAATTTTATAAACCATCTCAACAGTTTGATCACGTGAAGTTGGATAATCTAATTCTAAAACAGGAATCTTCCTCTTTCTTAAAGAAAATGTTGTAAGCTCATTACTTCTAGCACAACCCACACAACCAAAACCATAAGGTGCTTCCATCATAATTATTGCAGCTTCAGCTTCTTCAATAATAGGACCAAACAAAGACATTCTACCACGAACACCTGATGGAACTTCAATAGCTGCATATTTAAGACCATTAATAGGATCTTGTTCAGTCATATTAAATGGAGGAGCATCTAAATCAGGACTTGTAACTTTTTTTTGCATTTGTTTTTGAACAACTAATGGTTCATGACCTTTTCTTTCTATCATATCTGCCAATATCATAGAATTAGGTGGAAAAATTGCAACTTTCATTTTATATACCTCAAAAAAATTATTTTAAATTATTTAATATTATTTATAATATTCATCATCATATCAACAGTTATATTATCTTCAACTTTCTTATCTTTTTTAACAATTAACTGTTTATTACTAACTAAATCTCTTAAAAATTCATTAATATCATTTATCATTTCAATTATTTCATCACGAGTAGTTGGATAATTTATATCTAAAAATGAAATATTTCTTTTCTTAATTAAAATCTTTACAAATTTACTTGTATTAATACAACTATCACAACCAAATAGTAAAAGACTATTTAAACTATCATACATTTTCTTTTTATTATTAATAGATGGAAAATTCATGAAAATTGCAGCATCAGCTTCTTCAATAATAGAACCAAACAAAGACATTCTACCACGAACACCTGATGGTGCTTCACAAGTAGCATATTTAATACCCTGTATAGGATTATTTCTAGTCATATTATAAGGTGGTGCTCCCTCATTAATTCCAGTTTTAGAATCAATCTTACTTTTTTCATATTCTGATAAAACTGTAATAGGCTCATGACCATTCTTCTTAACTAAATCATACAACACGTAAGAAGTATCTGGAAATATAGCTACTTTCATAAAAATAATTTCCTCCCTATTAATATTAGTTACTATTTCCACCTATTTCATGAACAATCTTAACAAAAGTATTAACAGGTACTTTCTTAGGTAAACTTAAATCAACATGTTTAGGATGTTCAATAGCATAACTAACATCATTTAATAATTTATACTCAGCTTCCAATTGATGAAATCCTTCACGTGCACCACCACGTTTTGCCCTACAACGCCTAGGATCTCCAGGAGGAAAACCTCTAAATTTAATAAAAATATGCGATGGATCAAGTTGACGAACTTTACGTGTTGCTTCCAATACATCTTTAGGATATCCATTAACATTAGCACCATAACAAGTTAAACGAATATTTAATGGAAGTTCTAACATATGTAAAAATCCAACAATTTCTCTAGAACTAACACTAGAATTTGGACCAAGAACAACCATACGATTAATTTTACCTTTCTGATTTGAATCTACTTTAGTTCCATCACCCATAGGAATATGACAAAATTCATTATCAGGATGATTTTTTTGTGGTAACATATACTGTATCTCCTTCTTTAAAATTCTTAAGATTTTCTTGACCAAAAATAACATGCCCTATAATATTTGTACTTTTTAATGATTCACCGGTAGGTCCAAAATCATTATTATCTTTAAATCGTATACCTATATTTCCAACATTTTTACATGCTGTATTACTTACACATACTTCATATGCTTTTATCATATCTTCAGTTGTTTTTTCAGGTATTAATCCTTTTGCTTCACGATTCATTTCTTTAAACATTATAATATCCATATCTTTTATTGCAAGCTTAACTTGTAAATGACCAATATCACCATCTAATAATCCAGTAATCTTCTTAAAATACCATACACTATTTGGTGATGCATCATCATACAATTCAATATGAATTATTTCTTCAGATTTCACACCCAATGTTTTTAATTCCTTTTTTTCCACAATATCTAAAGTATACCTTGGATCTTGTGCAACAATAATATCCCCATCTGAAGTTAAACCATCACGAATATGGACAATATCATGTTCTTTTAAATAATTTTCTGCTTCAATTTGTGTTAATGATATAGTAGATATCTTTTCAGGAATTGTTTTAACTAAAATTTTATCATTTACTTTTGTAGTATCTAATAGCTCAATTCCTTTTGTAATATAACCTAAAGTATTATGCATATCACTTGATACTCGATCTTCCCTATAAAGATAAATATTTCCAACACTTTTACCCCTATTTCTAACAGTTACAGTTGCTTTATTTCGTTTAGTAATCTTTTCTGATTCTTTTTCTAAACCTTTAAGTAAATAAGATCCTATAAATGATTCAGATTCATAATCAACATGTATTTTACCATCTTCTATAACTTTAAGAAAATGTTCAAATGAAAGTGGTGCTTCATCATCAGCTTTAACTTCCAAATAAGTAAATAATTGATTACCTTCAGATAATTTTGTTGAAAGATCAATTTTCTTAGCTGTTTTTATCACATGTTTTCTTTCTATTATAGGTTCAATAGAAATTATTTCATCATCATCTGTAATTTTAGTAACAGTTCTCTTTCCACCAATAACTTTTGCAAAAACACCATCAGTTCCTTCAGGAACACTAAATACTGATTTATAATTATTTTTCAAAAATATTATATGAGTTGCTTCATTAGAAAATCCGGATAAACTTAATAACACATCCCAACGATGATAAGAATATTCTTCATCTGAAGGTTTAAGCTCTGTTTTTATTGGTCCAATTGATACTTCATTAGATGTTGTCCACCTTATTTGTTTATTCATAAACTCTTTATATTGACTTCTCCATACATCAACCAATGGATTATCATCCATTATCTCAATTATCACTGTACCATGGGTTGTTTTTATAGAATATTTATTTATTAAACTTTCTAACTCTTCTTTTCCTTCAATTAATGTCATTACACAATCATCAGAATAAGGAGCATTAGCTTTTTTTATTGCATCTTCAATACTTGAACCTTTATCTAAATCAATTTCCATATTATTGACTTGAACATGCATTGTAAAACCCACCTCTATTTAAATTCTTTTATTAATATAAAATAAAAATTATATTTTTTTTATTATAATATTATATTTATATATTAATTTGAATTATATCTATTGTTTTAAAATTAGGCACTATATGAAAAAAAAATAGAATAAATAATTAAAAAAATAAGAAAAGAAAGAGTAAAATATTTTAAAATAAATAAATTTTCTTTAACATTCAGAAAATCCCATAATTTTATCTTTATTAAAATCAAAAACAGTTTTTGTTAGTTTAACATCAGATAAAGTTAACTTTTTATCATTAGTAACTTTTCCAACAATAGAAGCATCAATATGATACTTATTTAATAAAGATACACATTCATCAGAAAAATCTGGTGATGATGTAAGAACAAAACCAGATCCAGGATACATTTTAAACCAAGAAATCCAATCAATATCATCTGGTTTTGGAATTTTTTCTAATTGAATATTAGCACCCATATTAGAAGCTTCCAATAACATACCTAATGTACCAATAATTCCAGGATTACTAATATCCTTTCCAGCAGAAACAAGATGTTTTTTACCAATAGTATTCATAACTTTTAATTGATCTTGAACATATTTAGGTGACTTATCAGAAGTAGTATCCCAATTAATTCCCGTATCTTTATACACACTTCCATCAAGATCTACTGCTACAATAACATCATCACCATCATTAGCATTACAACTAGGTATAATATCATCCTTTTTAACTATACCTGAAATTGCAACATCAAGTGCATTATAAGGAGTATCTGGATGAGTATGACCACCTACCATTGGAACACCAAACTTTTTAACACCATCTGATATACCATCCATTATTTGATTAATTATATTTTCATCAGATGAAGAAGATACATTAGTCATACCCATGGGAGTACCTCCCATTGCAGCAATATCATTTACATTAACAAGTACAGAACAGTATCCTGCCCAATAAGGATCAATATCCATTAAAGATCCCCAGATACCATCTGTAGCAAGAAGCATTAATAAATCATTACCAATATCAATAGCAGCTGCATCATCACCAAATGCTAAAAATACATTTCCTGAAATATTATATGTATCTTCTAACTTCCTTTTAATATCTGCAATTGAATTTTTACGAGTAACTCCTTCAAATGTTCTTATTGATTCTATAATATCATTAAAATTAATAATTAAAACCTCCTATTATTTTATATTATAATTAATAGATTCACCATCAATAATTGATAATATTTTATCTTTTAATTCAGATATACTATTTATATTAATTTTTTTACCATTACTAAATAATTTATCATAAACTAATCCTCCAACAATATCATCAAAACCAGAATCTACCTGAATAATTACCGATTCATCCATCTTAAATCCAACTTCAACAACCTTATCCAAATCACCATCAGTAATTCCAATAATAGGAATATTAAATCTATACAATATATCTGAAGCAACTAATGTTGTATCATCACCTATACTAACAAGAACATTACAATCATTATATTGATAAATATCTTCTGCAATATGATCTAAAAAAATTGCGGTTAACTTACCTTGAATATTATTAGTTTTAATAATTCTAGGTTTAACATCTTTTGATTTACGAAGCAAACCTGTTTTAACAATAGCTGTTTTAATATCAACAGTACCTAATTTTTCTATACCATGACCTTTTATAACCCCACCTCTTATATCAATTATTTTATCATGATCAGTTATAATAGTTAAATTATCATCAATAGCATGCCCTATAACAACACCATTAACCATAATATTTTCACCAGATGATACACCAGCAATTTTTCTATGAATAATATTATTTTCCTCATGAAAACCTGTTTGATTTTCAATAAAATTAATAACTTCATCTTTATTTAAAATATCCATATTTAAAATTTCTGATAGTTTTACTGCAAGTTCATAAGACTCTTTTTCCCATACAATAATTTTTCCATCATCTTGTCCTGGTCGTTCTATTTGTAAAGATAAACATCCATTTAATGCATTATTATAAACTTTATATCCAAAAGCATATCCTGTTGTATTAGATTTACCATAATTTAATAAAACTATTAAATCATTAGTTTTACTTAAATAATTAACAGACTGACTTGGTAATCTTTTTCTTTTAATATCAATAATATTTTCAATATTAGCATCTATAACTGCAGTACGACCCATAGTACCACCTAAAATACTTGTAACATTACCAAAATCATCTAATATTTTTAATATTTTTATTGCATAACCTGAATCAATAATTCCAGGACCATGCACAACTACACCAATATTCATTAAATATTACCCTGTCTCTTATTTTTTACTCTTTTTGTTATTATTGTAGAGCCACATATTTCACAATCATCTTCAGGATATTCTGGATCATATTCTTTTTTACAACCTTTACAAATTCTTTGCCATTTAACAATACTATTAATACCTTTAGTAATTATAGATCTAAATGGAATTTTTAATATTTTCAATGTATTTTGCATTGAATAATCATCAGTAACTACTAATACATTATAATTATCACGAGTATATTTTAATGCTAATCTTATAATATCCCTATCAGTATCTGATAATCTCATATAATCTCCAGAACTTTTTAAGGAAATTTTTAATTCTTCATCAGAACCTATTATATCTTCAATAATTAAATTTCCACTGGCTATTATTTGTTCTAGTAACATTTTAGAATTAATATCTTTTATTTCAGATACTGCTGAAGATGGCATTATATTTATATACTCTTTAGAATAAAATCCTCCAATTATTGAAGAAGCATCTAAAATATATACTTTTTTATCCATTTTATTTTATCCATTAATATTTTTTTTATCTAAAATCATTTACAAGAAGTAATGGTTCAAATAAAATACCTTCTTTTTCAAATGATTCTTTTGCTCCTTCCATTCTATCAACAATTACAAATGCTTTCTTAATATGCCCACCATTATCTTCTATTGCATGAACACCTTTTAATAATGAACCTCCAGTAGTTGTAACATCTTCTACAATTATTACATTATCATCCTTATTTAATTCACCTTCTATTAATTTAGATGTTCCATAACCTTTTTTTTCTTTTCTAATCATTAACATAGGAATATTTGATTTTAATGATACAGCTGTTGCTATAGGAACTGCACCTAATGCAGGTCCTGCTACTTTATCAATATTTTCATTATTGATAATATCTGTTATTATTATTGATACAGTATCCAATATTTCTGGATTAGTAATAGCTTTTTTCATATCAACATAATAATCACTTTTTTTTCCAGAAGATAATGTAAAATCTCCAAATTTTATAACATCATTTTCTTTTAGTAATTTTATTAACTTTTCTTTATTACTTGACATGTATATTTCTTAACTCCTTTTTTTATAGTAATTGTAATATGATTATATTATATTATAATTTTTGATATTTATATAATAAAATGGTATTAGAATTAAATAAAACATTAATATTTTTTTAGAAATACAATGGTATACTATCTTAGATTTATAAAGAATTTAATATATGATTTAAAAAGTCAGTCATTTTTATAATATCTTATAAAAATAAAATAACTGTTAATTTAATTTAAACTTTTAAAAATAAAATAACATATAAATTTATATAAATTATTTAATATAATCCATATATGAAAAATAAATAGAGTTGATTTATAATGTTAGCTACAACCAAAATTTATAAAAATAATCAAACAGTTATTCCAAAAGAAATAAGAAAAAAATTCAATATTGATAAAAATACTATTATAGAATGGGATATTTCTAAAGATGGAAAACCTGAAATTAATTTTAGAAAAAAAGTTAGTATAGATGAAATGATTGGTTCTATAAAATTAGACTATAAAACTAATGCAGTAGAACTTGAAAAGGAGCTTTATAAATGAGTAAAATATTTTTAGACACAAATTTTATATTAGGTTTATTATTAGCAAATGATAGTACACATTATAAAGCACTAAAATTAAAAGAAACAAAAAAAATATTTCAAAATGATTGTTATATTTCAAATCATGTTTTAGATGAAATAATAACATTAACCAGTGATAAATCAGATTATGATAATGTTATTAAAACTTATTTTATGATTAAAGATAATTTCACAATACTTAATGAATATCATATATCTAACTTTAATGATAAAGTAATGAATACTTATTATAAATTTAATAATAAATTAAGCTTTACAGATTACTCAATAATCAAAGTGATGAAAGAAAATAATATAAAACAAATAGTAACTTTTGATAAAGAATTCAAAAGATGTGAAGACATAGAAATAATAACTTAAAAATCATATATTATTCCTATTTATTTATTAATTTGAATATTTTAAAAAAATAAGTTTTTTTAATAAATAACATAATTATTATTTAAAATGATAAATAACTAAATGAAGATAAAAGTTAATTTTTTAACAACTATATCTCTAATTCTTTTATTAATAATTCTGCTTCATCAATAGTTCTTTTTAATAGAATTTTATCCCCTACTTTATCTATCATTTCAAAAGGAACTATAACTTCATTTTTAGATATTCCTATACTTTCTGAAAATCCACCTTTTTTTACTAGTAATGATTCTAATTTATTTGCTGATGTATCTATTTCTACGTCTTTAACTTTACCTATTATTGATGCTGAATTATCTAATACTTCTTTACCTATTATATCATTCATTATTCTCATATTTTATCACCAGTTTATTGTTAATTTTTATAATTTATGTATTATGAATTGTTATTTAAATTTTCTTTTTTTTAGTAGTTATATATTATTTATTTTTATTTTATATTATTTGTTGTTAATATTTTATTTT
>JAUNXU010000125.1 GCA_030539615.1 Methanobacteriaceae archaeon
TTATTTTTTTAGAATTTATTGTAATCTAGTAGTTTCAAGATCCATTGGTGTTTTTGTTTCTATTTTGTATGATCTGTATATACTTGAAGCTAAATCTAATGATTTATAGTTATCTCCATGACATACAAGGATTTTTTCTGGTTTTGGTGATAATCGTTTTACATAATCCATTAATTGTTTACGATCTGAGTGGCCACTAAATCCTTCAAGTGTTGTTACTTCCATATTTATATGGTAAAGATTTGTTTTGCCATCTTTTGTTAATGGAACTTCTTTCCAACCTTTTTGTATTTTATTACCTAATGATCCTTCTGATTGGTATCCTACAAATATGATTGTATTTTTTTCATCTTCACATAATTCTTTAAAGTATTCTACACTATTTCCACCAGTAAGCATTCCTGATGTTGAAAGTATTATAGCTGGTTCTCCTTCAATTATTTCTCGACGTTTATCCATGTTTCCTACTTTATGGAATACATCAGATATAAATGGATTTTTTCCTACATGGAATATTTGTTCTCTTAAATCTTTACTTAAATATTCTGGATGTGCTGTGTGTATTGCTGTTGCTTCCCAGATCATTCCATCAATATATACTGGAACTTCATCAAGTATTCCATGTTTAATATATTCTTCTAGTACGATCATTATTTCTTGTGCTCTTCCTACTGCAAATACTGGAATTAATATTTTTCCACCACGATTCAATGTTTTGTATATTGATTTTATTAATTCTTTTTCAGCACTATTTCTTGTTGGACTTACATCTTCATGTCCACCATATGTACTTTCCATTACTAATGATTCTATACGTGGGAATTTTGTAACTACAGGTTCTAATAATCGACTTTTTTCATTTTTAAAGTCTCCTGTATATACGAAGTTGTGTTGTCCATCACCTATGTGAAGATGTGCCATTGCAGATCCTATAATATGTCCTGCATTATGTAATGTTAGTTTCATATCTGGTGATATATCAGTTACTTCTCCATATTCTAATGGTATTGTTTTGTTTATTGTTTCTTTAACATCTTTTATGTTAAATGGTAATGGATCATTTTCCCTATGTGAAATATCTAAGTGATCTATTTGAAGTAGTGTCATCATGTCTCTTGTTGGTTTTGTACAATAGGTTGGTCCATCATATCCATAATGATATAAATAAGGTACAAATCCTGAATGATCAAGATGAGCGTGTGTTATAATTACTGCATCTAAATTATCTAATGAAAATTCAGGGACATTAAGGTAAGGAAATGATGTTTTATCGTCTGATCCAGCTACATTTACTCCACAATCAAGTATTACTTTACTATTTGGTGTTTGTAAATATAAACATGATCTTCCTACTTCTCTAAATCCTCCAAGAGATGTTAATCTAACCCAATCATTATCTAATAATGCTGGTCTGTGGATTTGTTTTCCTAATCTTTGTAAAAATTTTTTTCGTTCTTTAGTGTTTTTACGTAGTGTTTTTCTTATTCTTTGAATAGAATCTGATGCAATTGGGGGTGATCTTAAAATTTTAGGAGCCCATCCTGTTTGTTTTACTATTTCTCTTGAAGTTACTCCGTATTTTCCTATTACTAATCCTGGTTTACGGGATTCTATTAAAACTTCACAAGTAACATCATCAAATGTGATATCAGTTATTTTAGCATCTTCAGGTACTATTTCATTTATTTTTTGTATTGTATCATCAGGATCCATCAATACAGACTTATCTGATCTGATGATTATTCTTTTTCTCATATCTTTTGCAAGATCTCGAATTGTATTTCCATTTTCTTTGATTATTGCTGGATTTTTTGTATATATTACGATTTCAGGTCCTTCAAATTCTACTTTTGCAACTTTAAAATTATCGGACAATCTGTTTAAAATTATTTTTTTGATTTCTTGAATCTCTGAACTCAATCTAATCTCCTCCTTTTGGAGAAATTTGGTATTCTATTATTCTTCTTTTATTAAAAATTGTTCTTTTAATTATTATTTTTTTAAATTTATAAAGTTTTTATACTTAATAATCATAGGATTAGTTTATTATGTTGTCTATTTCTATTGATTATTTTAAGTTGATAATTAAAATAAGTATAATGTAAATTTATTTTTTTTATAGAAATTTTATAAGATTATTATTTTTTTTTATTAAAAATGAATATTATTCTGATAATAAAATTATTAATATTTGTATTAATTATTTATTATTCTTTTTTTAGTAATCATAAATCTGATTATCATTTATTAAAATAGTATAATAAAATAAAAATTTAATCTAAAAAATAAAACTATTGTATAAAAAT
>JAUNXU010000126.1 GCA_030539615.1 Methanobacteriaceae archaeon
CACGTGAGACCAATATAAATTGTGAAACAATGGTTAATCGTACTTATGCAATATCGGAAAAAATTGATAGAGCTATGAAGATTAAATCGGCAGTTGAGGGTGTTAAACCAGTAGATATCGTTAGAATGGCATTAGAGAGCTTTATAGAAGATAATTATAAGAATATGTAAAGATATTAGGCTAAACCTTGCAGCCACGTTTACGGTCTGCAAGGTTGCCTATTTTTACTTTCTATCAATTATTACTTATGCATGGTCTTGTGCCTGCACATATTAGCCTTTTAGTTCTGAACAATGGGACGTAGTTGTATGTGTTTACGGGCATCGCAGATAAGAGCGAAGCGTGCAAATAACTTCACGAAATAAATTACTTATTTTATTAAAGTGATATTGTTTTTTTATTTATATTTTGAATATTTGCGAACGCTTTTTAATATTCAAAATATAAATAAAAATAAAAATACCCACCTTAATATAATCAGTGGGTAGTTTAGTGTAATTTTACACTTTTTGATTTTCGCTTGTATGAAAAAACATTAATTTATTTATACTTTTTTTGAATATCCATTATTTTATGTGTTAATAATTTACTTTGTAAATCTGTATTAAATGTGATACTATCTAAGTATCTTTTTGTAGTGCTGAAAATACAATCAGTATTAAAGTTATTAAATATTTCATTCTCTTGTTGGTCGCTGGAGAATGATTTTTTTATTTCTGAATACATTTCACGATACTTCTTTTTTGTTCTATTGTCTCCAAAAGCAATATCATCATAATTTTGGTGTACTGCTAAAAGTCTCAAAAATTCATTTCCCTTATAATCTTGTTCAAGTTTTTTTAATATCTTTTCTTCTGTTCCATCATTTAGCCATAATTCATGAAGTTTTATCATGTTTTCTATTAAAAATGGGTTTGTAATGTTAAACATTAATTGTTCTGCTCTATTCTCTGGTTTTACTCTTATTTCGTATCTTGTACAATCTCCATAGTATTTTGTTGTTTTAATTTCTCCAGTATCTTCTTCAAGTTCTGCTGATTTATCTGCATTCATTTCAGCAGTTTTGTCATATATTCTTACTGCGTTTGTTGTTCCAAATCTTTTTAAGTATATAGTTTCTAAATGACTATGTTCTATTAATGCTCTATATTCGTTTTTACGGCGTTTCTTGTATCTCAAATCGCTTATATTAATATACATGTCATATGCTAAGTCTAAATATAAAATATATCTCCTGTGAAGGTCTAAATGCCTTAATGGTTCTAAATAATTCAATTCTGTAAATAGGTCTACTTTTTGTGGATTATATTCGATAGTTATTGTTTTTCTTGCTTCATCTGTATTCATATTTGAATTATCTTCAAGTCCTATATATACATTTCCTTTTTTACATTCCAACGTGAAATTATCATGGCTATTCTTTAATGCTCCTGACGTAAAATGTTGAATTACTCTTGTATCTATGGATAAGTAATAAGAAACATCATCTAAAAAACTTTTATCTCTTACTATGAATTTTATTTTTGCTTTATCAACTTTCCAACCTTGTTGGAATACTTCTTGTATATTTATTTTTTCTATTCCCTTTTTAATTTTCTTCTGTATTTCCTTTTGATCCATTTGTTGCCTCCTCAATTATTTGCTTGAACTTATCCATATTGTTCATCATGTCCATTGCTCTTTGTTCCTTTTCCCAATTGTTAACTAACATCGTTATAAATGCACTTATATTAATTTCTAAATCTTCACTTGTTTTTCTTATTGTTTGTGCTGTTTTATCTCCTACTGATATTGAAAATCTGTTTTTACTCATTTTTTGATTTCTCCTTTATTAAAATATGTTACTATGTAATACAGAATAATACATAATTCTAATATTGTCAAATTTTATTATAAAGAGTATACTTGTTTTATTGGATATACTGTTTTATATGAAACCAATGTTTCACGTGAAACAAATAATATTGTATGGAGTGATTATTTTGAAAACAATTAATATTGAAAACATTGTTTCAATGTATAATGATGAAAACAAGAGTTTGCAAGAAATAGGTGAAAATATAGGGAAGTCAAAGAGTTCTGTGCTAAGATTGTTTAATAAACATGGATATAAATTAAATAAAAGTATTGGTAAATATGAAAACAATACTTTAAGTAAAACAAATGATAATTGTAAACAAGAAAAAAATGAAACCAATGTTTCACGTGAGACCAATATAAATTGTGAAACAATGGTTAATCGTACTTATGCAATATCAGAAAAAATTGATAGGGCAATGAAGATTAAATCGGCAG
>JAUNXU010000127.1 GCA_030539615.1 Methanobacteriaceae archaeon
AATTAAAAAAAAAGAATTTATTTTCTAAGTTAATTTCTTTTTTGAAAATAAGAATATACTTATTCCAAATAAGATTAATCCTAATAATAAACTTATTATAAGATCTGAAGATACATACTCTATTCCTTTTCCATAAAGTAAAATTTGTCTTAAAGCAAGTAATGTATGATTCCATGGTAATATTTCATATATTTGAACTGTATGTCCAAAAATAGTTGTAATAGGTAATTTTGGTAATTCAAAAAATGATCCTACTAAAAAACTCAAAGGTACGGCAAATAACACCCCTAAATTTGTTGCTTGATTACTAGATTTTGTTAATGAAACTATAATTAATGCTAATGCTACTGATGAAATTGATCCTATAACTGCAGTAATAACTGCTAAAACTATTGAATTAAAACCACCTTGCCAAGTAAATCCAATAAGAATTGCAACCAACAATAAAATAATTACTTGTATACCAGATATTAACATCCAAGGAATAAGATTTCCCATTATATAATCAATACTAGTCATTTTAGATAATTTTAAACGTTTTAAAGTTCCATTTTCAGATTCTATTGAAATATTAGCAGCGACAATAGTAACTATCATTAATACAGCAAATACTATAATTCCTGGTGCTTGGAAATCAAATGTATCATAATCACTAGTTTCCCCAATAGTTTCAGTATTAATAGTTACCAATCGAGTTGATGACCCCAATATTTGTTCTTCCATATTTTGACTATATTTTGAAATAATTCCAGATAATACTCCTTCAGACACCCCATAACTCATAGAATTAGGATTTCCTTTAATAGTAATAATAGACGATGCATTATCTACTGTAGACAGACGACTAGAATAAATATTCTTTGAAAAATTATCAGGAATTATTATTGCAGCAGTGACACTTTCACTTTGAATTAAATTATTTACTTCAGATTCATTATGTAATATCGTTACATTAAAAAGCTTAACTTCATTATTTTCATGTTTAGCATCTTGTATAACTTTTATTAAATCTTCAGATAACATATGGTTTTCACCATTAACATACATACCATCATCAAGATTTAAAATCCCTATATTATATGTACTAGTGTCTGTATTTGTTCCACCAAAAGCAAATCCAAAAACTAACATAAATATAGCTGGAAATAACAATAAGAAAAATAAATTTTTTTTGTCACGTACTACAAATTTTAAACCATTTTTTGTTAAATCAAAAATTTTCATAAATTCACCATTATATTATTAATTTCTCAATTTTTTACCTGTTAATTCAATAAAAACATCTTCTAAAGTATTTTGACGAATAGAAATATCTTTTAAACTTGAATTATTTTCATCAATAACATGTATTATATCAGGTAATTTTGTAACTGCATTTAATAACCGTAATTGAATCCTATTTTTCATTGAAGTTATATTTTTAATTTCAGAAATATTTTTAAGAGATTTAATTATTTTTTCATTTTCAGTATGGTCTCCTAATTCAATTTCAACAATATCACCATCACCAATACTTTTTTTAAGATTAGATGCTGTGTCTAATTTTAAAAGTTTACCCATATCAATAATTCCAATACGATCACTTAATTTATCTGCTTCATCCATTAAATGAGTAGTTAAAATAATAGTTTTTCCTTTATTTTCTTTAAGATATAATATGTATTCCCACAACAATATTCGTGATTGAGGATCAAGACCTTCAGAAGGTTCATCTAAAACAATAATATCAGGATCGTGTATTATGGCCATTGCTATATTTAAACGACGTTTCATACCTCCAGATAATTCTGAAACTTTAGAATCAATTTTATCTATAAGTTGAAGTTTATCAAGTATATCTATTATTTGTTTATTCAAAATATCTTCTGGAATTTCATACATTTTACCCATTAAATGTAAATTTTCTTTACAAGTTAAATAATCCCATAAAACAATATCTTGAGGACAAATTCCAATTTTTCCTTGATTAAAATGAGATTTATCATTCCCTTCAATTAATATTTTACCTTTTGTAGGTTCTAAAAGCCCCATTATCATATTTATAGTAGTGCTTTTACCTGCACCATTAGGACCTAAAAAACCAAAGATTTCCCCTTTATGAATTTTTAAATTTAAACCATCCACAACTGGAATATCATTAAATTCTTTAACAAGATTTTCTAAAATAATAACATCATTCATCATATTCCTCTTTTTATTAATACTCTTTATTAACATATCTCTTAAAAATAGTATTTAATAGTTTAAAATGAATATTTTGTTAATATAAAAATT
>JAUNXU010000007.1 GCA_030539615.1 Methanobacteriaceae archaeon
TAAACACCGGAACAATAGTCTACAAAATCAATCAAAAAACCATAGGAAAAACAAACATCACCAATGGAAAAGCAACACTAACATACACAATACCCAAAAACTACAGTGCAAAAAACTATACAATAACAGCAGTACTCTCAGACAAAAACTACCAAAGAACAGAAACCAACACCACACTAACACTACAAAAAACACCAACAAACATAACAACAAACCCATTAATAATACCCGAAAAAACACCATTTACAATAACAGCAAAAATAACCAATAACCAAACACAAAAACCACTAACAAACGGAAAAACAGGAATCAAAATCAACCAAAAAACACTAACAAACAACCTAACACCCGACAAAAACGGAATAATCACATACACAATCAACAACAACACATACAAAAAAGGAACACACAACATCACAATCATGTACGGAGAAACAAAAAACAACCAAGAAACAAGAACACAAACCACACTAACAATAACCTAAAAAAAAGAAAGATAAAAAATTATTCTTTCTTTCAAATCATTTCTTTTTCTTATAATCTTTAATAAATGCTTTTATACAAACATTAACATTATATACGCTGTTAGATATACAATATCTTTCCAATGTTTACTATCAAGACTAAATTTGAACAATTTGGTGTTGAATTTATTTAATATTAAAAATTAGTCATTGTAAATTCTCACACAGTATTCAGGATCCCTATAAAAAATAAACCTATAATCTATTGGCTTTAAATTTTCTGTTACTTTCCATGGCATATCTCCATAGGAATATTTGCTTATTTGTTCAGCTGCCATGTTGGATAGTTTATCCATAACTTTATCAATTACTTTAATTTCATTACTACTAAGTAAACTAATATCAGGAATTTCTATAGATGAATAAATGTACTGGCTATGATTTAAAGAAATATGTTTTAATTCTTCTTTAATTTTATTTTCAACTTTTAATTTTTTAATAATTTCTTTACTATGTATTGGTACAGGTTATTTAGGATATTTGATGTATGTTTCATTTGTTAATGGTTTTTCATATAGTTCAAAGAAGTTAAAATCTGAAAAATATAATAATTTATAAAGTATAGTTTGTTTAATATTATTTTTACATCCATATTTACTTATAATATAATGTAAAGCTGTTTTAAATTTTTGTTTATTAATTTTTTTCCAGTTGTCATATTTAATCCTGTTTTATTTATATCTCTTTTATAGAAGAATATTTTCGTATTTTATGAGTTTTTGTGTTGTTAAATGTTTAAGTTTATTATTTTTTGTTTTTAATCTATCTGTAGATGATTGTCACTAATAATTATATGTTTTGTTTTATTAATTCTTGTATTCTAATTTGAAAAATACTAAAAAACCCTATTTTTAGATTATAATTTAATCTATTTAAAAATAAAGTATATAATCGGTTAAAAAAAGAATTCAAATTCAGCAGCGTTTTTAACAGTTAGAATAACATTAATTGTAATATTATTCCCAGTTATATCAATGCCCATACTTAGTTTAACAATATTATTTAATTCACTTTTAGAAATATTAAAATGATTAGGAGCATTAAGTATTTCTAATGCACGTGGAATTTTCTTAACATCAACTTCTAATAAAATATCATCTTCTAATTCAATAACTTTATCATATACATAATCTACAGGCTGAGCAATAAATAAAGCATCAGCATACTCATCATAAGTACATACATCATGTTTAACCATATATACCATTATCTCCCTTAATTTTAATATATTGTTACTAATACTATTATTCTTATCAACAGCTACAATTACAGTTCTATTCAAAGGTTTATTAAATCTATTAATTTCTTCACATTTTAAATCTTTTTTGTATGTTATTAATACAATATTAAAAATCATCTAATGTAAAATATCCTTTTGCTTTTGATTGAGTTACAATACAATAATCTAATATTTCTTTGATAGATGCTCCTTTATCATGTAATGTATTAAATGTATCATCACTTAATAAAACATAATTCCATTTAGCATCCATTCTGTCAATACCTTTCAATTGATTTATTTTTTCTAATTCATCTAATGTTGCTAATCGTTTAGATTGAACATTTTCACTTTTTAAATCTTTATTAGCTTTAGTTTCAACAACATAAATATCATTATTAATTTTTACTAAAAAATCAGGATAATATCTAGCTAATAATCCATCATCACGAATATAAGTTATAGCTGCAAATGTATGATAATATTCATTTATTTTTAAAAAAGAATTAACATGACTATCATTATCACAAGATTTCATAAATAACTTTTCAAATAGTCCTTTATTTGAAGGATATGGTAATTTTTCATAGATGGATTTACTTACATTAATAGAATAATTTTCTCTCATTTTTAATTCTTTAACTTCAGAAAAATAATTTTTAGTTATTATAGCATCTGTTATATCAACATTATTTTGCATGTCTTGAATAATATCAGCAAATTGTTTAAGTATATGGCTAACAATATCTTTAGATATTAATAATATTTGATAATTACCATTTATCATAGGATCAAAATCACAATTAAATAATTTTGTTCTTATATATTCATCAATTAATTGAGCTATATAAGCATTATTTATTTGTAGCATAGGAAATTCCTTAGAAAAACTTCTTCTCCCTTTTTTAATAGATTTAATCATACTTCCAATCTTTTTAACTATTTTAAACAAAAATTCATTATAACTATCAGCATTAAATAAATTATCAGTTACAATGTATTCTCCAAATTTTGTTCTAACAGTTAATTCTTGTGATACAAATTTTTCATCAGATGATTCTTCTTTTAATTTTTCTAATTCTTCTAAAGAAACTTTATAAGATTTAAAAGAATCTAAAGAAAAGTCCATAGGAATAATATTTTCTTCTTGTTCTTTAACTATTACAGGCCAATAAAAATCATAATCAATATAATTATCTTTTAAATTAACTGTAATCATATCACCTAAAATTTTAGTAGTACTAATTTCATCTTTAATTTCAGTCATAAGTCCTTCTTCAATAAATTCATCATAAAACTCAGTAAATTTAGGATGTTCAATAATACTTAATAAATCTAATTGATTAGAAGGTTCAATCTTTTTAATTAAAATATTTTCTCTACTTTCATTTTTAATATCAATATATTCAGGTTCTCTCCACATTAATCTTAAACCACGACCAATAGTTTGTTCAAGAAGAATAGGTGCTTTAGAAGATCTAAGAGGAACTATTACACAAATATTATTCACATCAAAACCTTCTCTTAACATTAAAACAGAAACAATAATCTTAGGATTAGTATGTTGATCCATATTAAATAATTGTTGTTTTAATGAATTCCACTCTTTTTCATTAACTTCTCCTTTTCTATTTGAATGAATTTCCATAATTTCATCTTGAGATAATCCTTCATCAATAAAAAACTGAGTAACAAAAGGAGCAACTGAAGTATCTTCACACATAACTAACATTTTTGGCTGTTTAGAATTATCATAATCTTTAAAACCATTAGATAAAATATTTAATTTAGAAATACCAGCTCTTAACATAATTTTTTGACCTTTAGATAAATCAATAACTTTTTTACCATCTCTTTCAGCTTTATAATCTAATGGTATGGAAGATACTTCTTTTCTTTTATCAATAGCAATCATTTTTACTAAACCATTATGAATAGCAGTTTTCAAATCAAAATCAACAATTATATGTGGAAAATAATGTCTTTTTTTGTTTTTACCACTAGATGAATTATAAGGCGTTGCAGAAAAATCAATCTGAATAAAGTTAGAACTTTTATTTTCAGCAATCTTATTTAAACTCTTTTGCCATTCAACTTCAAAAACTTCACCACCTTTCTTAATTTCATGGATATGGTGAGCTTCATCATTAAAAACAACTAAATCATCTAAACTAGCCAAGTAATCAATTTCTTTACCCCTTAAATAATTATTATCTAAAGATTCTAAACTATTTCCAGCAGTTTTTCCTGGAGAAATAGGTAAAACATTTTCTAAAACAATCTCTGGAGAATCTAAAGGAGAATCAACATTTTTAGTATTTTCTTCATTTTTTAAAATATGCCAATTAGTAATAGCAATTAAACCATCACCAGTAACTTTTGAAGAAATTTCATCCTTCTTAACAACAGAAGACTGTAAAAAACCTAAAATCTTATTTTCATAAGCTTCAGGAATAAACAACTCTTTAAAATTCATAAAATCAGAAGTTTCAAAATCACGAAGTCCATTACTATTTTCCTTTCCTAAAAAAGCATCCAAAATACGATTATAAACAATTAATCCAGGAGCAACAATAAGAAAATTTTTTGAAAAATTATCAAATCCCTCTTTAGCATTTAAGTACTGCCAAATAAGTAAAGCATTCATAACCCAAGTTTTACCAGTTCCAGTAGCCATCTTAACACCAAACATAGGATGTTGGTATTTATCCTTTTTTAAATAATCAATATCCATATTATCTAATAACTCAGGATCAGTAGAAAGATACAAATCCTTTACATTATTTATTTTCAAAATTTCACTAAGATAAATAATATTTAAAATAGCTTGTTTTTGTCCTTCATGAAAATTAATATTACGAATATCACAAAAAGAATCAGAAAACCAAAATCTTAATAAATCCTGAGTAACAGAAGAAACTTTTTCATAAAAAGAACCATTACTCCAAGACTCATTAACTTCATTTGTTAAAAACTTAGCCATTTTCAAAGGGTTTCTACCAGTACCTTTACTTTTTTTAACCATATTTCATCATTCCTTTTTAATTATCTTAGTAACCATACTTTCAAAACCAAACACATCAACAGCTTTTATACAAATCTTTCTATCATGATCTAATTTAGAAACATTAAGAACAGCAGTTCTTATAACCTTATAAGGATCATTATCATTAGCAGTATTTTCCCTATAATCTTGCCAAATACTCCTAAATAAATTACCATCATAATCAGGATCAATACTCCAATATTCAATTAAAGACAATGGATCATTATTTATAACGTCACGTAAAATCTTTTTATTCTTATCATCTAAAGGAATAACATCAGGAGACAATAAAACATAATTTTCCAACTCAACATTTAAAGTTTCAATTTCGTTATTATACTCTTTAATAACAGGTTCTTTTATTTTCAAATACTGTAATGAAGAAAACCTCAATTTACCAGATTCAATTAATTTCCTAGCATTAGATTTAGTTTTTAACTGTTCTAATAAATCAGGAGGAATAACAAGAATCTCAATATTAGTTTTATTATACTTTTCAATTAATTCACCAATATTATACACAAAATTCCAACCTAAAACAACAACCTTATTCCAACCACCTTTATAAGAATTTCTTAACTTCTGAGCTTTAATAATAGTATTTTCACCAGTTAACTTAGAAGGAGAATCAACATAAACCAAAGTTTTAGAATCCTTAATATAACCAAGATTATCCCTACTTTCAATATCATTAAAAGGAATAGCACCAAAAAGATGCATAACAACACTACTCAAATCACGAATAGTCTTAAATTCAGACATTTCATATTGTTCTTTTTGATAATCACCAATAGATTGGAATAAAAAAGAACTAGCATCCTGATCAATTAATCTCTTACGAGTAATTAAACAAGCAGGTTTACCTAAATCAGACATAATCCATTTACGACCTAATTTATCAGCAACAGCACCAGTAGTACCAGAACCACAAAAGAAATCAGCAACAATAGAATCTTCATTAGAAGAAGCTTTAATAATACGTTCTAAAAGCTTTTCAGGCTTTTGAGTATAAAAACCAGTTCTTTGTGGATCTTTTTGTTGGATGTGACTAATATCTAACCATACATCAGGACATAAAGTTGGTTCATCATCATAATATTTGTAAATTTTACCTGAAGATTTTATTGTTCTATATACTCGTCCATCTTGATCTGTATGTTTTTTTAAATGATTCCATTTTTCTAAAATTTGATTACATGATGGACATTTATTTCGAGGAATAGTTGCATAATTTGTATTGAAATATTTTTCATTGTTTTTTTGATAAAAAAGGATGACATCATGTTTTTTTGAAAAATTTGATTTAGGAGTTCCTCCACTAGAATAATGCCAAATAATTTCATTTACAAAGTTTTCTTTTCCAAATATTTCATCCATTATTATTTTTAAATAGTGACCTACATGCCAATCAATGTGGACATATATGCTACCTTGTTCGGATAATAATTCTTTCATTAAAATAAGTCGCGGTACCATCATTTCAAGATAACTTGCAGTACCATTTTTCCAAGTATCTTTGTAAGCAAATTGTTCAATAACTGTGGGTTTTTGATCAAGTTTTTTATCAGAAAGTTCTATTTTTGTTCTATAATCTGCTTTAGAATCAAAAGGGGGATCAATATATATTAAATCAATTTTTCCTCTCATTGAAGGGGTATTTTCATTTCCACTTAAAAGAGTTTGCATAGTTAATAAATTATCACCATAAATTAATTTATTAATCCAATTTTCAGAGAGAGAGAGAGAGAGAGAGTATTGGATGGTATATTATTTTTGAAATAACCAGATTCATCTTTGGAAGATGAAACTAATTCATTTGTTTGTAATGTTAATTTAGTATCTTCTGATAATCCCTCTAAAATTTTATTGGCTTCTTTTTTTCCTCTTTTTACTATTTTAGGTAATTCTTCGATTAGTGATTTTGTCATATTCTATTCCTATCTTTTTAAATTATATAAAATTAAGAAAAAATTTAATTTTTCTTTTATGTATTTAACTTTGTTGTTATTTATTATTATTTTCTATCTTTTGACATGCAATGTGTAATAAATATAATAATAATGTATATATAAATAAATTTAATAAGTATAAAGATATTATAATAATTAAATTAAGATAGGGGGTTATAGTTATTATTAATATGCAATTTGAATTTTTTAGGGATGAACATTATTCTCTTTTTGTAATTCCAGTAAAAACATGGATTGCAATGTTAAAAGATGAAAATATTTTTAATGAAAAGATATTAAAAGTATTGGAAACAATGTGTGGATTTGAAGATTATGCTGCTACATGTAAGGAAATAACTCAAATATTACATAAAAAAAGATGGATGTGATTTTACATCAATTGTAGTAGCTACTGGAAGAAAAATTAAGAATTATACTAAACGTACAAGTGTATATTATAATAATAGTGAAGTATTTTTTCCTTGGTTATTTACAGGTGATTGGATATATGATGGTAAATATTATGAATGGAAAATTAGAGATAATTTAATAAACGCTTTAAAAGAATTATATCCTAATTGGACTGTAAAATATAAACATAATAATGGGAAATTTCCTATAACAATAACTAATAATGATAAAATAGATATTCATGATGAATCTTTAAATTTAAATCCACCAGATATCCATACGAATCTTGTACTTAATGATAATTTATTAAATCAAATAGCAGGTATGATTAATTCAGGTAAACATTTAATATTAACAGGTATTCCAGGTACTGGTAAAACTATGTTAGCAAAGGATATTTGTAAATCTATTAAGAATAATAATTTTAGTGATAGTTATATTCTTACAACAGCTACTTCAGATTGGTCAACTTTTGATACTATTGGTGGATTAATGCCTGATAAAACAGGAAATCTAGAATTTGTTGAAGGTATATTTTTAAAAGCAATAAGAGAAAATAAATGTTTAATAATTGATGAAATAAATCGTGCTGATATTGATAAATCATTTGGACAATTATTTACAGTATTATCTAATCAAAATGTTGAATTAAATTATAAAATTAATAATAAACCTATTAAAATAACTGTAACTGATAATGTAAAAAGTTGTTATGATTCTGAAACTGCTACTTATTATGTTGGAAAAAATTGGAGAATAATAGCAACAATGAATACTTATGATAAAAATTCATTATTTGATTTATCTTATGCATTTATGAGAAGATTTGCTTTTATAACTGTAAATAATCCAACTTATGATAAATTAGAAAAATTATTGAAGATAAAATCAAAAAATTTAGATGAAAAATATCAAAATCAAATAATAGACTTGTTAAAATTAAATCAATATCGTAAGATAGGATTTGCCATATTTGAAGATATAATAAACTATGTAAAATATAGGGTGGAATTTAATCAAGAATTTATCATGGAAGAAGTTGTAATTTCATTTATAATACCTCAATTCGAAGGATTAGATAATGATACATTAAATGAAATATCTAATTATCTAGTAAAGGATATGAAATTAGATAAAACTATAATAACTGAAAAAATAAAAGAAATATCTGGATTATTATTTTAAAAAGTGAAAAATAATGAATAAAGAAATATGGAATGAACAAATAAGACAAGATATTCTAGAAGAAATAAAAGAATATCTTTATTTGTACCTTTTTAAAGAAACAAAAATAACAAATGTATATTCAAGTATTAAAAAATTATTTAATTTAAATGATACAGATATACTCACTCTTAAAAAAATACATTTTTTATTAAGTTTACAAGTAAAAGATTTTATAGAAATACTACCACAATTAATAAGAAATTTGACACATTCTACTAATAAAGAAAAAATAAAATCAATTGGAAGAATACAAGGACAAATTAATTGGAATAAAACATATAAAAAAAGATTTGAACAAGGCTATAATGATAAATCATTATATATTTGTAATTTAAGACAAAAACAATATGATTTACCAGAAAATCAGTTATTAAAGTATCTACTAAAAAATATACTAGAAATACTAAACACATTACATATTAAAGAAAAAGTAGATATTGATTATTGGCAAGATACAATAAAAAATGAATACATAATAATAAAACATATAAATAAAAATATACACCTACAAAATATAACAGATATATCCCATATACCACCAAAGATACTAGAAAAAACAATAAAAAATAGAAACAATCTATACCAAACAGTAGCAAAATGTTATAAATTATATGAATCACTATTTATTAAAAACAATAAACAAGAACTAATCACACTAATAGAAAAACAAATACTAAAACCACTAAATAATAACCAACTCTATGAAATATACATATTCTTCAACTTAATAAATAATTTCAATAATGAACATCTAAAAATAGGATTACTACATCCAAAAAATGACTATACAGCAAAAATAAGAAAAAACAATAAAACAATAAATATCTACTACCAACACACACCAAATGAATTTAAAACTAAAAGTAAATATAACAAACTAAATTATTACTATGATCTACAAATAACAACAAAACAACCAGATATAATTATAGAATATGAAGAAAACAATAAAAAAACATACAGAATAATAGAAATAAAAAGAACAAAAGATCCCAACTACATAAGACAAAGCATATACAAAGTATACGGATACCTAAAAGACTATGAAGAAATACAACTTAAAAAACAATATCCAGCAATATTAATAATCTGGGATGGAATAAAAATAGAAAAAGAAATAAAAAACCAAGAACTAATCATTTTAACAAGAAAAGAATTCTTGAAATATAAAGAAAAAATATTATAGATTTTATTTAAAATGGAATTATTATTATTATAATAAAATGAGAAGATATCAGTATGTGTGTTATAAATAATAAGTATAAACAGAAAAATAATTGCGAATTTTTTGAAGATGATAAAAAGAAATTAAGAAACTTAATAGAAAATAAAGAGATTACTGATAAATTATTTTCTTTTTTGATTGAAAATAATTTAAATAGATATATATTTGGTTATATACTTAGAATAAAAGACTTTGATATTGACAATATTCCATTTGAAGATAGTTTATTAAATCCTGAACGAGTCGAAGAATTTGCTAAAGAAAGTTTTATAAAAAAATATGAATGTGAATCTTGTAATTACCTTTTATTTAGAAATTATGATTATAATATCCCCTTTGATTTTGAAGAAGATTGTAGATGTCCTTATTGTTGTAAAAAAAATAAATTTGATTTTAATAGTTTAAATAATGATTTTCATATAACTCGTAAAGATTTATATAATTTTTTGAATAAGTTAGCTGATATTGGAGTTTTTAATAAAGAGTCATATGTTACTTGTTCTAATTGTACTGAAAAAAAGATTTATGATGGAAATTTTGATCAAAATTGTTCAAAATGTGGTAAATTAAATGAAATTAAGTTTAATTATTCAACTAATTATTTTTCAGATTGTGGTGGTTTTTGGTTTGAATGGTATGTTTATAATTTATGTTTGATTCATTATCCTTCTCAAAACGTGTTTTATGGTTATAAAGCAAAATATGATGATGAAAATAATAAAGAACAAGAATGTGAATTAGATATTCTTGTTTTAGATGGTGATAATCCGATAATTTATGAATGTAAAGATTATATGGGATATAATAAAAAAAAATTAGTGACAAATGATTTATATGGTAATCTATCAAAAATTAACAAAGTTAGTGATAAAATTGTTGTTGTTAGTTCTACAAAAGAAATAAAAGAAAAAAGTAAAGAAAAACTTAAAAAAGAATTTGGAGAAAAAATTGAATTTTTAGAATGTGGGAACTTAGAAAAAAAGTTTTTAAATGCAGAAAAAATATTAGAAGAAGTAGAAAATAAAAGTTATGTTATAAATTCATTATATGAAAAAATAAATGAACAAGAAAAAAAGAAAGTTTTAGAACTACTTATTGAAAAGATTAAATTAAACTCTGAATCAAAAGGTTCTGAATCAAAAGTTTATTTTGAATGTTTAATTCGAATATTGAATAATGAAGATCAAGATATTAAAAAATGTTTGAAAGAATTTTTAAAAGAATTTGAGCCTATTTTAAAAGATATTCTAAAAAATTCAATAGCAAATAATTTAAAAAATAATCAAAATATCTCTGCTATGTTTAAATTTATTAGATCAATATATGATATATATCCTAAAATTATAATAAATTTGGATATGAATTTATTTATTAAAACTGGAATTCCATATTTAAATCCAAATAGTTTTTCAGATTGTAAGAAAAGAGCTCCTTTTTATTATTTTATTTGTTCTTTTTTTAAAACTGAAAATTTTAATGATTTTAATTTAGATGAATCTATTATTCAAAATTTTCTTCTAAAATTTATTGATATAATTCCAGTATATTATGGTTGTAATTCTTTTAAAAATACATTAAATGTTTTTTTAAAATTATGGGGTTATAAAACTGATATTATTGAAAATAAATTAATAACTAGTTTAGAAAATTTGTTTAAAGAAGAGAATTGTTATAAAAAAGAAATATTATCTTTTTTAAAAGAAGTATGTAATACATTAAGTAAAGAGAACCAAAATATTTATCGTAGACTAAGTACAAACAATGAAAAATAGGATGTAAGATTAGTTATAATCTGTATAATCATGAGTTATTTTCTTTGTATCATGTTATTGTTTTTTGTAGTGTCTTTAAAGGAATATTCTGGTAAAAAATTTAATCTTTTATAATTTACATGTTATTATATAATTTTCAGTCATTTTTTCCCTTCTTTTTTAAAAATAATATTTTTATTTATTTAATTATATTATCTAAATACCATTTATAAGTTTTTTTAATACCTTCTTTTAGTTCTGTTTTAGGTTTCCATCCTAAAGAAGAAAGTTTATTCATATCTAGTTGTCTTCTATATATTCCATCTGGTTTTGTTGTATCAAATTTTAATTTACCAGTGTATCCTACAACATCTTTTATTATTTTTACAACATCTTTAATTGTAATATCAGTACCTGTTCCTAGATTAAGAAATTCATTTCCTTTGTAATTTTCTAGTAAAAATATGATGGCATCAGCTGCATCATCCACGTATAAAAATTCTCTATAAATGTTTCCTGTTCCCCATATGTTAACATTTGGAAGATTATTTATTTTAGCATTATGCATTCTTGTCATAACTCCTGTTATTATATGGGAGTGTTTTGGATCAAATTTATCATTTTTTCCATATATATTTGTGGGTAAAACAGTGATATAATCCATATTATATTCTTTATTATAGTATTCGCATAGTTTAAGGCCTATTATTTTAGAAAGTCCATAAGCTTCATTTTCAGGTTCTAGTTTGCCTGTTAAAAGGTATTCTTCTTTTAGTGGTTGTTTTGCAGTGTCTGGATAAACACAAGAACTTGCAATAAATAGAAGATTTTGAATATTATTTTTATAAGCAGAATTAATTACATTAGTTTCAATTTGAAGATTTTCAACTAAAAATTCTGCAGGATAATTCTTGTTTTCTTCTATGGTTCCAACTTTTGCAGCTGCAAGTATGATAACATCAACTTTTTCATCTTTTAAAAAGGTATCAACTTTTTTTTGATTAGTTAAATCTAATTCAGATGAACTTCTGGTAATTATATTATTATATCCTTTTTCTTTTAGTTGACGAATTATTGCAGAACCTAACATTCCGTTGTGTCCTGCTACATAAATTTTATCATTTAATTTCATAATATCAATCTTTTAATCCCTTATTAACATATTCAACATCTGATTGAACCATATCTTTTACAAGTTCTTTAAAAGAAGTTTTCTTAGGATTCCAATTTAATTCATTTTTAGCTTTAGTAGGATCACCACATAATTGTTCAACTTCTGTAGGTCTAAAGAAATTAGGATCAACTTCAACTAATACTTCATTAGTTTCTTCATTTATACCTTTTTCATTTATACCAGAACCAGTCCATTTAATAGTAATATCAACTTCTTTAAATGCAAGTTCAACAAATTCCCTAACAGTATGCATTTTGCCTGTAGCAATTACAAAATCATCAGGAGTATCATTTTGTAAAATTAACCACATGCATTCAACATAATCTTTTGCATGACCCCAGTCACGTTTTGCACTTAAATTACCAAGATATAATTTATTTTGTATGCCTTGTTTAATTCTTGCAACAGCAAGGGTAATTTTACGTGTTACAAAGTTTTCACCTCTACGTGGAGATTCATGGTTAAATAATATTCCATTAGATGCAAACATATCATAAGATTCTCTATAATTTTTAGTAATCCAAAATCCATAAAGTTTAGCTACACCATAAGGACTTCTAGGATAAAACGGTGTTTTCTCATTTTGAGGAACTTCTTGAACTTTACCATATAATTCTGAAGTAGAAGCTTGATATATTTTAGTTTTTTTATCTAAACCTAATAAATGAACAGCTTCAAGTAATCTAAGAGTTCCCACTCCATCAACATCAGCAGTATACTCTGGTACTTCAAAAGAAATTTTAACATGGGATTGTGCTGCAAGATTATATATTTCATCGGGTTGAATCTTTTGAATTAATGAAATAATACTTGAAGAATCAGTTATATCTCCATAATGGAGATGAAATCTTTGTTTTTTATGAATATCTTCTACTAAATCATCTAAATATAAATGTTCTATTCTATCCCTATTAAATGATGAACTTCTTCTTACTATTCCATGTACTTCATAATCTTTATTAAGTAAAAATTCTGCAAGATAAGATCCATCTTGACCTGTAATTCCTGTTATCAATGCTTTTTTCATTAATTCACTTTCCTTAAAATATATATTTCAATATTAATTTATTTATGTTTTTTAATCATTAAACTTTTTAGTTAATAACAGAAAATTAAAACATAATACATTTAAATATTTAAAGTATACAAAAGTTTATTTATTAAATAAAAATTTTTATTCGTGAAATAATGAGTCAAGTAAAAACAATTTTCAAAAATACAAGTTGGTTAATGATTTCTCAATTTATTACAAGTATCTGTGGTTTCTTATGGACTATTCTTATTGCTCGTTATTTAGGTGCTTCTGATTTTGGTATACTTTCTTTTGCAATTTCTATTATGGCAATTGGTGGTGTATTTATGGATCTTGGAGTAAGTACTTATATTGTTCGTGATGTTTCAAATAGGCATGAACTTGCAAGTGAATATTTAGGAAAAATTATTCCTTTAAAATTGTTGCTATGTGTAATTGTATCTTCAGTTGTTTTATTTATCCTAAATATTTTTGGATATGGTTATTTAACTGTTAATGTTACTCTTTTAATTGCTATAGAAACTATGTTTTTATCATTAAATGGTTTATTGCAAGGAATATTTCAATCCTATGAAAAAATGGAGTATCAATCTAAAGGAGTTATATTAAATTCTTTATTTTTATTAGGAACTGTTTTAATATCTCTATATTTTAATTTAGGTTTAATTGGAGTTAGTTTTGCATATTTAATTCCATCAATGATTGCATTTATATATTATTATATTACTTTAAATAAAAATATCACAAAACCTAAATATGAAGTAGATTATGGTTTTTGTAAAAAGATATTGAAATATTCTATACCATTTGGTTTAACTAGTATATTTTATACTATTTATTTTAGTATTGATATGAGTATGCTTGGTTTTCTTTCAACAACTAGTGATGTAGGAGTATATAATGCAGCTTATAAAATAATTTCCATATTAACAGCTTTTTATGTGATTTATCCATCTGTGATTTTTCCTGTTATGAGTAAATTATATGAAAATTCAGAAGAGTTATTGAAGTTGTCTTATGAAAAATCTATAAAATATTTGTTAATTATTGTTCTTCCAATAAGTGTTGGTGTTGTTATATATGCAAGTCCTTTAATTAATCTGATATATGGTATAGAATATATTTCAAGTAGTCATATAATGCAAGTTCTTGTATGGACTGTACCATTTTTATTTATTAATGGTGCTTCAGGAATTGTTTTAAATTCTTCACATAATGAAGTAGCTGTTACTAAAATATATGGAATAGCAGCCATTACAAATATTATCTTAAACTTTATAATGATTCCTTATATATCTTATATGGGAGCAGCTTTTGCTACAGTAATAAGTGAAATAGTAATATGTGTATTAATGTATTATAGTATTCAAAAAACACCATATCATCCAGATAAGAAAGTTGCAATTGATGTAATTAAAGTATCATTTGTTTCTATTATAATGGGTGTGGTATTATCTTACTTTAATATTAATATGTTTCTGGGAGTTATAATTGGAGCTATTGTTTATATTATTGGACTTTTATTAAGTCGTACAGTTGATGATAAAGATTTATCTATTGTAAAAGAAATAATTGGAAAAAAATAAGGAAATTAAAAGTTTTCTTCTTGTTTTTTCATTCTTTCTAATGATTCAACACATGTTTCCATTGTAATACCTAATTCTTTTTTTACTTTTTCTACAGATAATGATGAATTTTGTGGTCTTGGTGCTTTTTGTTTAAATTGATTACTGGTAACAGGATTTATTAAACTAGTATCTAATTTGAATACTTCTGCTATTTTTTGTGTAAAATCATAACGGCTTATATTATCATTTCCTGCTGTGTGAAAGATTCCTGTTTTATCTTGTTTATATATTTCTAACATTGCTTCTGCTGCATTATCTGCTAGTGTTGGTGAATTATATTGATCTGTTACTATATTTATTTGATTATTATTTCTTAGTTCATTTATTACCCATGTTGTAAAATTAGGTTTATTATTCCATCCATATAATACACTTACACGTGCTATTGCATAGTTAGTAGAATATTTTTGTAGTTCTTGTTCACCTTGATATTTACTTTTTGCATATATTCCTTGTGGATTTATAGGATCTGTTTCTTTATAGTTTTCTTTTTTTCCATCAAATACAAAATCAGTTGATACATATACTATTTTACATCCTAATTCTTCAGATGCTTTTGCTAGATTTTTAGTTCCATCACCATTTATTTTGTATGCTAATTCTTGTTCATCTTCACATAAATCCACATTTGTCATTGCAGCACAATGCATAATACATTCAGGTTCTATTTTTGAAATTACATCTAATACTTCTTTTTCATTTGTAATATCACATTTTACTGTACCATCAGTTGGATTACTATTATGTGTTAATATTATCTCATAATTATCTTTTGTTGTTTCAATGAATTTTTTCCCTAATAATCCACTTCCACCTGTTACAAATATTGTCATAATAATAATATTAATAAATTAAAAGATATAAATTTTATTAATAATAAAAGAATTTAAAATTCGGAAAAAAAATTTGTAGGTGAAATATTTGAAATTAGTTGTTACTGGTGGAGCTGGATTTATTGGATCTAACTTTGTACATTACATGTTAAATAAATATGAAGATTATGATATTACAGTACTTGATAAACTTACTTATGCAGGAGATATGAAAAACTTAGAAGGATGTGATATTGAATTTGTTAAAGGAGATATTGCAAGTCCAGATGATGCTTCTAAAGCTTTAAAAGACGCTGATGCAGTTATTAATTTTGCAGCAGAAACTCATGTAGATAGATCAATTAATGATCCATTATCATTTGTTAAATCAGATGTAATAGGAACACAAAACCTATTAGAACTTGTTAGAAAAAATGATATTGAAAGATATGTTCAAATTTCTACCGATGAAGTATACGGCAGTATTATGGAAGGATCATTTAAAGAAACAGATAATATATATCCATCAAGTCCATACTCAGCAAGTAAAGCAGGGGGAGACTTACTAGTTAATGCATATTATAAAACATATGATCTACCAGTGATCATAACACGAAGTAGTAACAATTTTGGACCAAGACAATTTCCAGAAAAACTCATACCACTATTTATCCTAAAAGCAATAAACAATGAAAAACTACCAGTCTATGGAGATGGACAAAATGTCAGAGATTGGATATACGTAGAAGATAATTGTGCAGGAGTAGACACAGTACTACAAAAAGGAAAACTAGGAGAAGTATATAATATTGGTGGAGGAAACGAAAAAAATAACCTTGAAATTACAAAACTAATACTAGAAAAACTAGGAAAAGACGAATCACTAATAAAATATGTGGATGACAGACTAGGTCACGACAGAAGATACTCACTAGATGCTTCAAAAACCAAAAAACTAGGATGGAAACCAGAATATTCCTTTGAAGATGCTATGAAAAAAACAGTAACATGGTACCAAGAAAATAGTTCATGGTTATATGATAAGATTATAAACTAATTGGTATTTAGTATGAATGAAAAAATTAAATTATTTGTAATATCACATTCTCCAGAAGATATACAAAAAATAAAAAATGATGAATTGTATACACCATTATTTGTAGGAAGAAATGGTGAAGATAATCTTGGTTTTATAAGTGATGATACAGGAGATAATATTTCAAATAAAAATCCTAATTTTTGTGAATTAACAGGTTTATATTGGATGTGGAAACATTTCGATGGGGATATTTTAGGATTATGTCATTATAGAAGATATTTCACAAATGATAATGGAGATCTTATTGAAAAAAAAGATATTTTAAATTATTTAAAAGATTATGATTTAATAGTTCCTCCATTTGGCACTTCTCTTTTAGGTTCAGTTTATAATGATTATGATAATGAACACTACGGAGAAGATTTAGATAAATGTAGAAAAATCATATCTAAAATGACTCCAGAATATTTAGATAGTTATGATAAAGTAATATATGGGGATAAACTTTGTCATTATAACATGTTTATAGGATCAAAAGAACTAATTGATGATTATTGCAATTGGGTTTTTCCCATAATGTTTGAATTAGAAAAACATTTAGATGCTTCAAATTATGATAGTTACCGAAAAAGAGTTTATGGTTTTTTAACTGAACGATTATTTAATGTTTGGTTTACCCATAAAAATTTGAAAGTAAGAGAAACAAATGTTAAATTAAATAGCCGAATTTTAAATTTCAAAATGTTCTTTTATAAATTACCATTTTTAAGATGGGGTTATTCACATATTTATAAACCATATATTAAAGATAGATAACTAAAACATGTAGGTAAGGTAAGATTATATGCAATATGATTATTTGATTGTTGGTTCAGGTTTATTTGGAGCTATTTTTGCCCATGAAATGGCTGTTAAAGGGAAAAAAGTTTTAGTTATAGAAAAACGTGAACATATTGGCGGAAATGTCTATACTGAAAAAATAGAAGGGATAAATGTTCATAAATATGGTGCTCATATTTTTCACACGGATAATAAATTAGTTTGGGATTATATTAATCAGTTTGCTGATTTTAATAGATTTACAAATTCACCTATTGCTAATTATAAAGGGGATTTTTATAATCTTCCTTTTAATATGAATACTTTTTATGGTATGTGGGGTGTTAAAACACCAAAAGAAGCTAAAGCTAAAATTTATGCACAAAAAAAAGAAGCAAATATAACTAATCCCTCAAATCTTGAAGAGCAAGCTATTAGTTTAGTAGGTCAAGATATTTATGAAAAATTAGTTAAAGGATATACTGAAAAACAATGGGGAAGAAAATGTTCTGAACTTCCATCTTTTATAATTAAACGTTTACCTGTAAGATTTACATTTGATAATAATTATTTTAATGATTTATATCAAGGTATTCCCATTGGAGGATATACTAAAATCATTGAAAAAATGTTAGATGGAATTGAAGTAAAATTAAATACTAATTTTTTAGATGATAAAGAAAAATGGATTAATATTGCAGATAAAGTATTATTTACTGGAATGATTGATGAGTATTATGATTATTGTTATGATGAGTTAGAATATCGTGGACTTAATTTTGAAAGTGAAATTAAATCTATTGATAATTATCAAGGAAATGCAGTAATAAATTATACTGAAAGTGAGATTCCTTATACTCGTATTATTGAACATAAACATTTTGAAAACTCTAATTCTGATAAAACTGTAATTACTCATGAATATCCTGCAGAATGGAAAAAAGGAGATGAAGCATACTATCCTATAAATGATAATAATAATACTAAATTATTTGAAAAATATCATAAATTAGCTCAAAAAGAAAAGAAAATGATTTTTGGTGGTCGTTTAGGTTTATATAAATATTATAACATGGATCAAATAATTGAAGAAGCTTTAAAATTAGTTGAAACTGAATCAATCTAATTTTTTACTTTCATGTTTACTATAAATAACTTTACATATTTTTTTAGGAATTAAATAAGTTAATAAAATTACAATGTTGTATAAACTTCCTTTAAACCAACCCTTTAATTGTAAAAATGTGGAAAATAATCTCATAATTTCTTGTTTTAAATTATTTTCATTATTAGCTTTTGCAACAATTAACATTCCTGTTGCTATTTTTAGTGGAGAACCTTCAAAAAATTGAATTGCATAATTTTGAAATTTTTTATCCTTAACTAGTAATCCTGAATCAATCCATCTAATAACCCAATTAAATTTTTCTATTTCCCAATCATCAGGATTTTTTTCCATATGTATCATGTCTGTTTTTGTTTTGTATGTCATGAAATTTTCTTCTAAAGATTTGACTATAAATGCATAATGAGGATAACTATTAGATATATAATCATAACCTACTAAAAAACAATCTGTAGTTAAAAGTTCTGTTCTGAAAATTGTTGTAGATATGAATGCCATTGATAAAAAATAATACTTTTTTAATATTTCTACTAATTCATGACTATTATTTTCAAGATAATTATTTTTAGCATTATTGTTTTTTAAAATATCATTTAAAGAGTCACCATCTTCATTTGGGAATCCTGGAGAACAACATAAAATCATATCATATTTTTCAGATTCTATAGCTTCTATAAAGTCATCACAATTCTTAAAATCATAGGAATCATTGTCTGCTATAACCCATGTATATTCAGTTGTTGATTGTTCATAACATCTTATAACATTTGCATTACCACCAATATTTAATCTATTTTTTATAATGTTTATATTTGGAAATAGTTTTTCATATTTTTCACATATTTCAGGAGTATTATCAGGGGATGCATTATCTCTAATAGTTATTTTACAATTCTTAAATGGACTATTTAATAATTGGGATAAGGTATTATCTAAATATTCTGCTCGATTATAAGTGGGGATAACTATTTCTAATTTTTCTTCGATCATTATTTTTTTCCAGTTTTTATTAATTTATTCGTAAATTGTATTTATTTTTAAATATATATTTAATTGTAATGTTAATTATATAATATTTAAGAGGTTATTTATTTATGAAAGTTGTTATTTTAGCAGGTGGGTTTGGAACTAGGATTTCGGAAGAATCTTATCTTAAACCAAAACCCATGATTGAAATTGGAGAAAAGCCTATTTTATGGCATATTATGAAGATATATTCTCATTTTGGATTTAATGAGTTTGTTATATGTTTAGGTTATAAGGCTCATATGATTAAGGAATTTTTTGCAGATTATTATTTACATACTTCTGATGTTACTTTTGATTTAAAAAAGAATGAGATGGAAATTCATAATAATTATTCTGAACCATGGAAAGTTACTTTAGTTGACACTGGTTTAGATACTATGACTGGTGGAAGGATTAAAAGAATTAAGGATTATCTTCCTGATGATGAACCATTTATGTTAACTTATGGTGATGGATTAGCTAATGTTGATCTAAAAAAATTATTAGAATTTCATAAAAGTCATGATAAGTTAGCTACTATCACTGCTGTTAATTTATCTGGTCGTTTTGGTGTTTTAGATATTGATGATAATGAAACTATTTCTAGATTTGCTGAAAAAACTAAAGAGGATGCTGGATGGATTAATGGTGGTTTTATGGTTTTAGAAAAAGAAGTTATTGATTATATTGATGGGGATAAAATTAGTTTTGAAAAGGAACCTCTTTCAAATATTGCTTGTGATGGTCAACTTAAAGCTTATAAACATCATGGTTTCTGGAAATGTATGGATACTAAGAGAGATCATGATATTTTTGAAGAAATGTGGGATTCTAATAATATTCCATGGTGTATGTGGGTGAAATAATATGAAAATATGGAGAAAATGTCCAATTTGTGGATCAGATGATTTAGAGTTATTACATAATCAAAAGTTTGCTAATTTAAGTGAATCAAGTATTGTAGATAATTATAATATAGTATCTTGTAATTATTGTGGATTTGTGTATGCTAATACAAAATCTTCACAACAAGATTATGATAGTTATTATGAGTCAATGTCTAAATATCAAGATTCCAATGCAAGTGGTAGTGGATCAGGGTATTATGATGAGCAACGATTAATTGAAAGTGCTGAAACTATATTAAAATATGTGCCTAAGGATTATTCTATATTAGATGTTGGTTGTGCTACAGGTGGTTTATTATATGAGTTGAAAAAGAGAGGATTTAAAAATTTAGAAGGTTTAGATCCATCTCCTGTTTGTGCAAGATTAACTAATGAAAAAGGTATTAAATCTAGTACTGGAAGTATATTTGAAAATAATTTAAATAAAAAGTATGATTGTATTATTTTAACACATGTATTAGAACATTTAAGAGATTTGAAAAGAGGAATTGATTTATGTAAAGATTTATTAACTGAAAATGGTATTATTTATATAGAATCACCTAATGCTAAATTATATAAAGAGTCTTATATTGTACCTTATTATTATTTTGATTGTGAACATATAAACCATTTAGATATTAATTCTATTAAAAATTTGATGTTAGATTTTGATTGTGTGTATACATGTGAAAAATTACAACAATTTACTAAAGAAATTAATTATCCTGTTTTTAAAGCGGTATTTTCAAAAAGTAATTCAAAAAGTTCAATAAAAAAAGATGAGTCAGCAAAAAATAGTGTTTTAAATTTTATTAATGATTCAAAAAATGATGTTGCTAATAAACTTATTAATGATATAGATATTAATGAACCATTAATTATATGGGGTGCAGGACAGTATGCTTTACGATTACTTGCTAATACTGATTTAAATAAATATAATATCATTGCATTTATAGATAATAATACTAATAAACAAGATACAGTTATTGAAAATATTCCTGTAAAAAATAAAGATATACTTTATGATTTTGAGGGAACAATATTAATTGCTAGTGCATTATTTAGTGATGAAATTTTAGAAGATATAACTAATATGGGAATTGAAAATTCAGTTATAATATTATAAACTTTGTGATCATATGTTTAAATTAAAAAATTTTTATAGAAATAAAAATATTCTTTTAACAGGTCATACTGGATTTAAAGGTTCTTGGTTAAGTGAAATTTTAGTTAGTTGGGGTGCTAATTTAACTGGTTATTCATTAGATGCTCCAACTAATCCTAATTTATTTGATTTATTAGATTTAGAAAATAAGATGGACTCAGTTATTGGGGATATTCGAGATTTAAATCAGTTAAGTGAAGTTTTTAATAATGTTAAGCCTGAGATTGTTATTCATATGGCTGCTCAGCCTATTGTAAGAGAAAGTTATAAGAATCCTGTTTATACTTATGAAACTAATGTTATGGGAACTGTTAATATTTGTGAGTGTATTAGAAATTCTGATTTTGTTAAGTCTTTTTTAAATGTAACAACTGATAAGGTATATGAAAATAAAGAGCGAAATAGTGGTTATACTGAGGATGAAAAGTTAGATGGGTATGATCCGTATTCTAATAGTAAATCTTGTTCAGAATTGGTAACTCATTCTTATAATAATTCTTTTTTTAAAGATTTGGGAATTTCTTGTTCTACAGCTCGTGCTGGTAATGTTATTGGTGGTGGGGATTTTGCAAGTGATAGAATTATTCCTGATTGTGTAAGATCTGCAAGTAAAAAAGAAAATATTGAAATTAGAAATCCTTATTCTATAAGACCTTATCAACATGTACTTGAACCTCTTAATATGTATCTTACAATAGTTAAAGCTCAATATGAAGATTCAAATTTTTCTGGTTATTATAATGTTGGACCAAATGATGAGGATTGTGTTACAACAGGTAGTTTAGTAGATTTGTTTTGTAAATATTATAATGATAATAATGAATATACCCTTGATTGGGTTAATAAATCAGATAATGGACCCCATGAAGCTAATTTTTTAAAATTAGATAACACAAAAATTAAACAAACTTTTAATTGGGAACCTAGATGGAAAATAAATGAAGCTATTCAAAAAACTGTTGAATGGACTAAAGTTTATTTAAATAATAAAAACATAAATGATTGTATAGATAATCAAATTAATGAATTCTTTAATAAAGAATAATACGGGGGTCATTACAATATTTAAAAATAAATCAGAACAAGAAGCAAAGGAAGAAATTTTAAATATGGTTTCAGAGTATGCTAAAGAGTATCATAATCAAGAAAAACCATTTGAAAAGGGAGATAAAATATCTTATGCTTCAAGAGTTTATGATGATAAAGAAATGACTAATTTAGTAGATAGTGCCTTAGAATTTTGGCTTACAGCTGGTAGATATACTAATAAGTTTGAAGAAGAATTTTCAAAATATTTAAAAATTAAACATTGTTCTTTAGTTAATTCAGGTTCATCTGCTAATTTAATTGCTTTTATGACATTAACTTCACCACTTTTAGGTGATAGACAAATTAGAAGGAAAGATGAAGTAATTACTGTGGCTGCTGGTTTTCCAACAACTGTAGCTCCTATGATTCAGTATGGTGCGGTACCTGTTTTTGTTGATGTTACAATTCCACAATATAATATTGATGTAACTAAATTAGAAGAAGCATTAACAGATAAAACTAAAGCTGTAATGATAGCTCATACTTTAGGAAATCCTTTTGATTTAGAACATATTTCTAAGTTTTGTAAAGATCATAATTTATGGTTAATTGAAGATAATTGTGATGCTCTTGGAAGTACTTATACAATTAATGGAAAAGAAAAGTTAACTGGAACTATTGGTGATATTGGAACAAGTAGTTTTTATCCACCACATCATATGACTATGGGTGAAGGGGGAGCAGTTTATACTGATAATGATTTACTTCATAAGATAATTAGATCCTTTAGAGATTGGGGAAGAGATTGTCAATGTGCATCTGGTGAAGATAATCATTGTGGAAATAGATTTACTTTAAAATATGGTGAGTTACCTGTAAGTTATGATCATAAATATGTTTATTCCCATTTTGGATATAATTTAAAAGCAACAGATATGCAAGCAGCAGTAGGTTGTGCTCAACTTGAAAAGTTTCCATCATTTGTTGAAAAAAGAAGAAAAAACTTTAATAAATTAAAAGAAGGATTATCTACTTTGGAAGATAAATTAATTTTACCAAAACCTGTAGAAAACTCTAATCCAAGTTGGTTTGGTTTTATGATTACTGTTAAAGATGGTCAAAATAGATCTGAAATTGTTCAATATTTAGAAGATCATAATATTCAAACAAGAATGTTATTTGCAGGAAATATTATAAAACATCCTTGTTTTGATGAAATAAGGGAAGATAATTCTAAATATAGGGTTGTTGGTAGTTTAGATAATACTAATAAAATAATGGAAGATACTTTTTGGATAGGAGTATATCCTAAAATGACTGATGAAAAGATTGATTATATGATAAATTGTATTAAAGAGTTTTTTAATAATAATTAGTTAAGTATGAATTTTTAAATAGTTTTTATTAAAATAGTTTTAAGGGGATTTTTATGAATATTGTAGAAGCACAAATGGTTGAAATTCTTAAAGAATTAAAAAAAGATTATGGTGTAATTGCAGTTAAATCTGAATTTGAAACAGAAGGTTCAAGAAAAAATGAATTAACTAAATTAAGGGATATTATATCAAAATCTGGCCTAAAAATGTATATAAAAATTGGGGGATGTGAAGCAGTTCGAGATTTAGATGATTGTAAAATATTAAGTGCTGATGGGATTATGGCACCAATGATTGAAACTCCTTTTGCAGCTTCAAAATTTAAAAATGCATTTAATAAGGTATTTCCTTCTAAAGAAGATGGTGTTATTGATAAAATTATTAATTTAGAAACAATAACTGCTTATAATAATATAGATGATATTTTTAGTGAAAATAGGGACTTTTTAGATACTGTTGTAATTGGTAGAAGTGATTTTTCAGCTTCAAGTAAAATACCAAAATCAGAAGTAAATGGTTCTAAAATGTTTGAATATTGTAAGAATATAATTGAGAAAGCTAATGATTATGGATTTAATTCTGCATTTGGTGGAAGTATTTCTGTAAATACTATTGATTTTATTAAAGATTTAGAAGATATGATTGATAGGATTGAAACTAGGAAAATTGTTTTTGATGTTAATAAATTAAATGATAATTATGAGGAAGCAATTTCAAAAGCTATTGAATTTGAATATCTTTATCTTAAAAATAAATTAAATTATTATCAGTCTGTTGTTGATGAAGATAAAGCAAGATTTGATGACTTAAAAAATAGGGTTGATGTTGAATTATAAATTATCAACTTATTTTTTTTTAAATTATTATTAAAAAAATATTGAGGTTTTAAAATTGTCTAATGTGATATGTTTTGGAGAATTAATGCTTAGATTATCTCCAGAAGGTTATAATCGATTTGTTCAAGCAGATAAATTTGATATAAATTATGGTGGAAGTGAAGCAAATGTTGCACTTTCATTAGTAAATTATAATATGAATTCAACTTTTATAACTAAATTACCGTCTAATGAAATTGGTCAATCTGCATTAAATAAATTAAGACAATATGGGGTGAATACTTCAAAAATTAAGATGGATGGCGAAAGAATTGGTATTTATTACATGGAAAAAGGTGCAAGTCAAAGACCTTCTAAAGTAATATATGATAGATCAAATTCTGCTATTTCTAATGCAAATTTAGATGATTTTAATTGGGATGAAATATTTAATAATGCTAAATGGTTCCATTTTTCAGGAATTACTCCTGCTTTAAGTGATAATTTAGCAGAAATATGTCTTGAAGCTTGTAAAAAAGCTAAAAAAAATAATATAACAGTTAGTTGTGATTTAAATTATCGTTCTAAATTATGGTCAGAAAAAAAAGCAAATAAAGTAATGACTCAAATTATGAATTATGTTGATGTTTGTGTTGCAAATGAAGAAGATATAGAAAAAGTATTTGGAATTAAAGCAGAGGATACCGATGTTAGTCATGGAAAAATAAATTATGATTCATATAAATCTGTTGCAGAAGAAGTTTTATCTAAATTTAATTTGTCTATGGTTGCTTGTAATTTAAGAACTTCAATATCAGCAAGTGATAATAAATTACTTGCAGTTTTATATGATGGAAATAAGTTTTATCAATCAAAAGAGTATGATGTTCATATTGTTGATCGTGTTGGTGGTGGGGATAGTTTTCTTGCAGGTTTAATTTATGGGTTATTAAATAATAAATCTAATCAAGAAGCTTTAGAATTTGCTACTGCTGCTGGTGTTTTAAAACATTCTATTGAAGGTGATTTTAATATGGTAACAGTAAGTGAGGTTGAAAATCTAGCTTCTGGGGATAGTAGTGGAAGAGTTCAAAGATAATTTTTTTAAATTAAAAAAAGTATATTATAAAAAAAGGAGAGTATTATGGAGATAAGAGTTGCTGATTATATAGCACAGTTTTTAGTTAAAAATGGTGTTGATACATTATTTACTGTTGTTGGTGGTGGAGCTATGTATTTAAATGATGGTTTTGGACATAATAAAGATTTAAATTGTATTCATAATCATCATGAACAAGCATGTACTATAGCTGCTGAAGGTTATTACAGAATGAGTAATAAGTTACCTGCAGTTTGTGTTACAACAGGTCCTGGGGGAACAAATGCAATAACAGGAGTATTAGGTGCTTATTTAGATTCCATACCTATGATTGTTATTTCAGGTCAAGTAAAAATTGAAATGACTGTTCAAGACACTGGTTTACCTTTACGTCAAATTGGAGATCAAGAATGGGATATTATAAGTACTGTTGATTCCATGACTAAATATAGCGAAATGATTACTAATCCTAATAAAATTAAATATGCTCTTCAAAAAGCTTTGTATTATGCAAAACATGGAAGACCTGGATCATGTTGGTTAGATATTCCCTTAGATATTCAAGGAGCCATTATTGATACTGATGATTTAATTGATTTTAATCCAGATGAAGATAAGTTAGATTTAGGAAAACATGTTACTACTGAAATAATTAATAAAGTAATTGAAAAACTTAAAAATGCTAAAAGACCAGTTATTTATGCAGGTTCTGCTATTAGAACCAATAATGCATATAATGAATTTAGAAAATTAATTGATAAATTAAATATTCCTGTAGTTAATGCATGGAATGCTACTGATTCTCTTGAATATGATAATAACTTAACTGCAGGTTGTGGTGGTTCTATGGGTGATAGATCAGGAAATTTTGCAGTTCAAAATAGTGATTTAATATTATCATTAGGTTGTAGATTAAGCACAAGACAAGTTTCATTTGCATATGATTTATGGGCAAGAAAAGCTTATAAAATCATGGTTGAAATAGATCCTGCAGAAATTAAAAAACATACATTGAATATTGATATGCCTATACAATCAGATATAAAAGAGTTTTTAACTAAGTTTAATGAAGTTTTAGATGAAAATGAAAATTCTTTTGATTATTCAAAATGGGTAAAAATATGTAATTGTTGGAAAGAAAAATATCCTGTTTGTACAAAAGATGAATTAAATCAAAAAGGTCTTGTAAATGTTTATGCATTTTTAGATTCACTTTCAAATAATATGAAAGAAAAAGAAAAAATTGTTGTTGCAAATGGTTCTGCTTGTGCATGTATTCATGGTTATAAATTAAAAAAAGATCAAAGATTAATTGTTAATTCAGGGGTTGCTTCAATGGGTTATGACTTACCTGCAGCTATTGGTGCATGTTTATCTATTAATAATGAAAATTTAGTTTGTGTTAGTGGAGATGGAAGTATTCAAATGAATCTTCAAGAATTAGAAACAATTGTTCATCTTAATTTACCAATTAAACTATTTGTAATTAATAATAATGGTTATCAATCAATCAGGATTACTCAAAGAAACTTCTTTGAAAAACCATTTGTTGGAATTGGAAATGATAGTAATGATGTAAGTTTTCCAGATATGAAAAAAATTGCTTATGCATTTGGAATTCCATTTATTAGATGTGAATCTAATGAAGATTTAGATGAATGTATAGAAAAAACATTAAATTCAGATTCATATATGATTTGTGAAATTATGGTGGATACAAAACAAAGTTTTGAACCAAAATCAGCATCTAAGAGATTACCTAATGGTAAAATGATATCTGCACCACTTGAAGATTTAGCACCATTTTTAGACAGAAAAGAACTAGAAAATAATATGTTTATTGATTTAGTTAAAGAAGATGAATTCAATAAATAAAGTTAATGGTGATATTATGAAAGCAGTAATAACTGGTGCTACAGGAATGATAGGTTCTACATTAATAAATATCTTATTAAAAAAAAATATTGAAGTCATAGCAATTATAAGACCTAATTCAAAAAAAATTAAAAATATTCCAAAATCAGATAAAATTAAAATAGTTGAATGTGATTTATCAAATTTAAATTCTTTATCAACTAAATTACCCTCTTGTAATTATTTTTTCCATTTTGGATGGATTTCTCCTGCAGGTATTAATCGAAACAATCCTGAATTACAATTAAAAAATGTTCAATATGTTCTTGATGCTGTAAAATTAGCTAAAGCTATTGGATGTGAAAGTTTTATTGGAGCTGGTTCACAGGCAGAATATGGACTTAAAAATGAAATATTATCTAAAGATACTTCAATTAATCCTGTTAATAGTTATGGTATTGCAAAATATACTGCTGGTAAATTAAGTAGAATTTTAGCAAATGATTTAAATATTAAACATGTATGGGCTAGAGTTTTAAGTGTTTATGGTCCAAAAGATAATAATTACACTTTAATAATGTCTTGTATTGATTCTATTTTGAATAATAAATCTTTTGATACAACAAAAGGTGAACAAATGTGGGATTATATTTATTCTGAAGATTGTGCAAAAGCATTTTATAATTTAGCTGTTAATGGTAAAAATGGTGAAGTTTATACAATTGGTTCAGGTAAAGTTAGGCCACTTAAAAAATACATATTAACTATAAAAAATAATATAAATCCTGATTTTAATTTAGGTATTGGTAATTTAGATTATTCTCCAAATCAAGTAATGTATTTATGTGCTGATATTTCAAATCTTCAAAAAGATACAGGTTTTGTACCTGAAATTTCTTTTGAAGATGGAATTAAAAAAACAATAAAATGGTATAAAAAAGAAATGTTATGAAGTTATGTATTAAAATAATAAAAAATATAAAATTATATTTATGATAAATATTAGGAAAAAGATAGTATGAAAGTTTTATTTTTGAATTTACCTTATGAATTTAATATTAGTAGAGCAAGTAGGTGGCCTGAGAAAACTAAGTCTGGTACACTTTATTATCCTTATTGGTTATCTTATTGTGTTGGTGTTTGTAAATCTTATGATTTAGATGTTAAATTAGTTGATTGTATTACTAAAGAATATGATTTAAATGATACTTTAAATGAGATTTCAACATATGTTCCTGATTATATTATGTGTGAGACTACTACACCTACATGTGATTATGATTATAATACGATTAATGCTATTAAGAATAAATTTCATAATATTAAGATTATTTGTGGAGGAACACATCCTACAATACTACCTGAAGAAGTATTAAAAAAATGTGATGGTATTGATTTTGTTGTTAGACAAGAATATGATTATACCGTACCTGAAATTATCCAAGCAGGTGATAATTTTATTGATGTAGATGGAATTAGTTTTAAATCTTCATTAATAACAGTTGATAATATAACAAGAAAAGATATTATTAAATCAAAAGATGGTAAAATAATCCACACTCCTGATAGAGTTCCTTTAGAAGATCTTGATAAATTACCTTATGTTTCTAAAGTTTATCAAGAATTTTTAGATGTGAATGATTATGCATATGCATTTGCTCAAAAACCTATGATTCAAATAGTTTCAAGTAGAGGTTGTCCTAATAAATGTAATTTCTGTTCATATCCATCTACTATGGGTGGTAGATTATATAGAACAAGATCAGTTAAGGATTTAGCAGATGAATTTGAATATATTTTAAATGAAATGCCTGAAATTAAAGAAATATTCATTGAAGATGATACTTTCACAGTAGATCAAGATAGGGTTATTGATTTTTGTAATGAGTTAATAAGTAGAAATTTAAAATCTGTCTGGTCTTGTAATACCAGAGTTGATTTAAAATATGATACTATGAAAAAGATGAAAGAAGCAGGATGTAGATTATTAGTATGTGGTTATGAATCAGGAAATCAAGATGTTTTAGATCAAACACAAAAGGGTATTACATTAGAACAATCTAGTGCATTTGCAAAAAATGCTCGTAAATTAGATATAAAAGTCTTTGGTTGTTTTATGATAGGTTTAACAGGAGATAATTTAGATACAATTAATGAAACTTATGAATTTGCAAAAACAGTATATCCTGATATGTGCTTTTTTCAACAAGCAGTTCCATTTCCAGGAACAGGATTTTATAAATGGGCTAAAGAAAATAATTATCTAATTACAGAAGATTATGGTAAATGGTTAAATGATGATGGTTATCTTAATTGTCTTGTAGATTATCCTTATGCTGATCATAAAGAAATTGAAAAAATAAGAGATAATCTTATGAGTAAATATTATTTCTCATTTGCATATATTGGTAAAACATTCTTAGCTAATCTTGATTGGACAGAATTTAAACGTGTAATGCGTGGAGGAACACAATATATTGCATTTAGATTTAAAAAAATGTTACATGGAAATAATGAATAGAAATTTCTTGATTATTTTTAACTAAATTTTTTCATCCACCACTTTTTTTAATTATTTTTCTTATATAAATCTATTTTTTTAAAGTAAAATTTAATATCTATAATAACAAAAAATATTATTATATTATAAAAAATAGGATAAAACTTTATTTATTTTTTTAATTTTTATTAGAGGGAGATTTGATTTATTATGAAAGGAATTATATTATCTGGTGGTCATGGAACACGTTTAAGACCATTAACTCATACAGGACCTAAACAATTAATACCTATAGCAAATAAGCCTGTTATATGTTATGCTATTGATGATTTAAGAAATGCAGGAATTACTGATATTGGTATTATTCTTGGAACTAATATGCCTGAAAAGATTAAAGAAGCATTAGGTGATGGTTCTGATTTTGGTGTAAATATTACTTATATTATGCAAGGTGAACCTAAGGGTCTTGCTCATGCTGCTAAAACTGCTTGCGATTTTGTAAAAGATGAACCTTTTGTAATGTATCTTGGTGATAATATTTTAAAAGCAGGTATTGAAGAATTAGTAGATGGTTTTGAAGATTCTAAATATTCAGCTCGTATATTATTACAGCCTGTTGAAGATCCACGTCAATTTGGTGTTGCTGAATTAAATGATAATCAAGAAGTTGTTAATCTTGTTGAAAAACCTAAAGAACCTAAAAGTAATTTAGCATTAGTTGGAATTTATTTATTTACTAAGGAAATTTTTAATGCTATTGATAATATTAAACCTTCATGGAGGGATGAATTAGAAATTACTGATGCTATTCAAAGATTAATAGATACAGATCATGATGTTGATTCATTTGTTGTTGAAGGTTGGTGGAAAGATACAGGAAAACCAGAAGATGTTCTTGATGCTAATCAATTAATCTTAGAAACTATTAACTCATCTATTGAAGGTGTTGTTGAAGATGATGTTAAAATTAAAGGAAGAGTAGTAATAGGAAAAGATACAATTATAAAATCAGGTTCAGTTATCAGAGGTCCTGCTGTTATAGGATCAAATTGTATTATTGAAGGATATGTAGGACCATATACAGCAATAGGAGATAATACAAAAATTATTGATAGTGAAATTGATTCTTCAATAGTAATGGGAGAAGCTATAATTCACTGTGAAGATAAGATTGTAGATAGTCTAATAGGATTAAATGCTCAAATTACAACAGGAGAAAATAAATATCCAAAAGGTAGAAGCTTTGTAATTGGTGAAAATTCAGTAGTAAAATTATAAAAAAAAGGGAGATTAAAAAAACATGAAAGCAATAATACCAGCAGCAGGATTAGGAACAAGATTTCTACCAGCTACAAAAGCACAACCAAAAGAAATGCTACCAGTATTTAATAAACCAACAATACAATACGTGGTAGAAGAAGCAGTTAATTCAGGAATAGATGACATCCTAATAATCACAGGAAAAGGAAAACGCAGTATTGAAGATCACTTTGATAGATCATTTGAACTAGAATACCATCTAGAAAAAAAAGGTAAACTAGACTATCTTAAAGAAGTCGAAGAAATATCAAACATGGCAGACATATACTACGTACGTCAAAAAAGACAAAAAGGACTAGGAGATGCAATAAACTCAGCACAAAAACACATAGGGGATGAACCATTTGCAGTACTACTAGGAGATACCATAACCTACTCAAACACACCCTGCATAAAACAATTAATGGACGTTTATGAAAAATACAACTCATCCACCATAGCCATAGAAGAACTACCAAAACACAAAATAGAAAGATACGGAATAATCGATGGACAATCAATAAATGACAAAGTCTACAAAGTAGATGACCTAGTAGAAAAACCAAAACTAGAAGATGCACCATCAAATTTAGGAATAACAGGAAGATACATCCTAACACCAGACATCTTCGACCATCTAAAAAACACAAAACCAGGAGTAGGTGGAGAAATACAACTAACCGACGCAATAAAAAAACAAAAATCAGTCTATGCAACACTATTTGAAGGCTCAATATACGACATAGGAAATACCATTGAATGGCTAAAAAGCTCAATAGACATGGCACTAACACATGAAGATGTAAGTGCTGATTTATGTGATTATCTTAGAAAAAAACTAGAAGAATGCGAATAGATATTTTATAATTAATTTTTTTATTAAAATGAGTTAATAGTTGGATAATAAATAATTATTATCAATTAAGATAATATTAGAAAATTAAAATAAAGTTATTTACTAATTAAAAATTACAAAATAAGTTATTATGCTGATTTTAACAATAGTAATTAACACTATAAATATTGGTTAATCAATTATAAATAAAAAAAAAATACTTTTTATGTTGGTTTAAATGAGTGGGCAAGTTATTGAAAAAAATACTGAAATTGAAATTAAAAAATTAAGAAATAATCTTATAGATATGGGGTTAAGAAACAATTTATTAAATTTTAAGATATTAAAAAGCAGAACTATTCCTGTGGTAGATGAGGTTGTAGGAGAATTATTTGATATTCTTGTTTTATCTGGAAAAAAAATGAAATTTTTACCTGGAAAAGGGCGGAATAATCATCAGAAAAATAAGAATACATTATGGAAAATGCCATTATCATCTAATGTTCCTGATAAACACAAAGATTTATTTTTACAAACTAATTTAGAAGAAGAATCTCTTCAAAATAAATTATTTTCACTTCATCAATATTATAAAACTAATTTAGAAGAACAAGGATATAATAGTCTTTATTTATCTTTAGGCTGTTTAGAATGGAATGAAAGTAGTGATGAATTAAATCTTCGTAAAGCACCATTATTTTTAATACCTGTAAAAATATTTAGAAATTCAGTGAATAATCCTTTTAAAATTGAATGGGATGAGGATGATTGTTGTTTTAATACAGCATTAGAATTTAAATTAATTGAACAAGGTATTACTCTTCCAAAATTTGATGAAATAAAAACTAAAAAAGATCTTAATAATTATTTTAAAGAAGTACAAAAAAGCATTTCTACAAAAAAAAATTGGAACATTACTAATGAAATTTATTTAAGTAATTTTAGTTTTAAGAAAATTGTAATGTATAAAGATTTGGATATGGATAATTGGCCAGAAGATATTTTAGATGGTGGAATAAATAGCTTAATTAATCCTATTAATGAACAAAATACTGATTCTTTTGAAGAAAAAGATTGTGATAGATTAATTAAAGATGAAAATGTTTTTCATGTTTTAGATGCTGATTCTTCTCAAGTTGCAGTTATTGAAGATGTAAAAAAAGGGAATAATTTAGTAGTTGAAGGTCCTCCAGGTACAGGTAAATCTCAAACTATTGTTAATTTAATAGCAGAATTATTGGCTTTGAATAAAACAGTTTTATTTGTTAGTGAAAAAAAAGCTGCATTAGATGTAGTTAAAAAAAGATTAGATTCTTTAAAATTGGGAAAAGGTTGTTTGGAACTTCATAGTAATAAAACTAATAAAAAACAATTTATAAATGAATTATCTCAAAGATTAACAGAACATAAAATAAATAATTCTAAAGAAGGTGAATATCATCAATTATTTTCTTTAAAAAAGAATCTTAATGAGTATATGGATGTCATAGAAACTAATTATGGGAATACTAATTTTACACCATATGATTTGATGGGTTTATATGAATTTTATTATCAAGATATTGAAAAGTTAAACCAAGAATTTTGTAAATTTAATATTCCTGATACTAAGAATTTTTATAAGGAAAGATTAAGTGAATTAAAACTTTTTCTTGAAAAGGTATCAGAAATTTATAAATTAATTTGTCCTATTAAAGAGAATGTTTGGAGATTTACTAATCCTAAATATTTAACTCCTGATGATAAAGAAAACATAAATAAAGAATTAAATTTATTAAATAATACAATTTCATCAATATTGAATGTTATTGATGATATACAAAATAAGACAGCTGCTAAAAAATTAGAAAATTTAAATGATATAGAAGAATATGTTAATAATTGTAAATTACTTGAAATTAAACCTCAATTATTAGGTGATTTAAATTTTGAAAATTTAATTACATCAATTGAAAATTATCAAATTAAAACTAGTGATATTGATGTAAAAGTTTTAGATATGGATTTACTAAATAAAAAAGAAGAAGTTTCTAATTTAATAGAAGAAATTTCTTCATTAGATATAGAATATAATATTCTAAATAAATATGATTTAGAAGAGTTAATAACTTCATTTCAAAAGTATAATGATAAATTAAATAACTCAAAAATTAACAAAGCTTTAGAAATTAATGATTTAATTTCAAAATTTGATGTTTTCATGAAAAATAAAAATTCTATATTTACTTTTTTTAAAAGAAATTTTAAGAAAATTAGAACAGAATTTAAGGGATGTTATGAAGAGGGGGAAGTTCCTAAAAATAATGATATAATAGCTGATGATTTTGCAGAAATAATAAAATGGAAAGATGAATTTAATAGTTTAAGAGAAACTTTATTACTTTATTGTTCTGATAAAACTATTTCTAATAAAAAAATAATTTATGATTCTGAAAAGTTAATTAATTTAGATAAGAAATTAATTCAATTTAAAAATGAATTTTCGGATTATAATATTGAATTAAAAAATAAACCATTAAATGAGTTAGTTAATGAAATAGATGATTTAATTAAAATTAAATCTGAAAAAGAAGAAATTAATTCAAATTCTAATGCTTTAAATTATTTTAATGAGTTATGGGAAGGAACTAATTCAGATATTGATAAGTTGAATAAAAGATATGATCTCATATTACAATTTAATGAGTTAGTAGATTCTAATTTTTTCAATAATAAAACTATAAAATTGATAAATAATGGCATAGATTTAAATGAACTTTCTTCATTATTTAATACATTATTAACTTTAAAAAAAGATATTTTAACATCTTATAATAAATTGGACAATTTATTGAATTTCAATAGTGAATTAAATAGTTTGGATATAGTTAATTTAAATTTTAATAAATTTAAAGAGCATATTGAAAAGTTCTTGGAAAATGAAACATTATCCTCTTGGAATAATTTTAATAATCTAAAAAAAGAATCAAATAAATATACTAAAGGTATTATTGATATTATAAGTGAAGATAAAGTTAAATCTGAAGCTATTGAATCAATTTTTTATTTAAATTTTGCAAATAATGCACTTAATGAAATTTTTAAAGAAAATGAAATTCTTCAAGATTTTAATGGGACAATTCAAGATAATTATGTTAAAGATTTTAGAAAATTAGATGAAGATCAAATAGAATTAAATAGGATAAGAGTTGGGGAAATTATTGATAAAAATTGTCCAAATATGTCTGGAACAACAAGTAGAACTTCAAATTTAGGAATTTTACAAAGAGAATTTAATAAAAAAACAAAACATATACCAATTAGAAAATTATTATGTGAATGTTCTGATACAATAAAGAAAATTAAGCCATGTTTCATGATGAGTCCTCTTTCAATTGCCCAATATTTGGATCCTAAAATTTATGCTTCCTATTTTGATTATATTATTTTTGATGAAGCAAGTCAAGTTAAAGTAGAAGATGCTATTGGTGCAATGTTAAGAGGAAAACATTATGTTGTTATGGGAGATACTAAACAGTTGCCTCCTACTTCTTTTTTTGATGGAGGTGATAATAATTCTGATGAAGATGATGATTTGAGTAATGTTGAAAGTATTCTTCATTATTGTAAAACAGCTTTCCATTCAAAAATGTTAAAATGGCATTATAGAAGTAAACATGAATCTTTAATTGCTGTTTCTAATATGGAATTTTATAATAACCAATTATATGTTTATCCTTCTCCTATGAATAAATCTGAAGTTTTAGGTCTTAAACTATGTTATATTCCTGATACAATTTATGATAAAGGAAAAAGTAGGAGAAATATTAAAGAAGCAGAAATTGTTGTTGATTATGCTATTAATCATTTTAAAAAATATGGTAAATCTAAAAGTTTAGGAATTGGTACTTTTAGTTCTGCACAACAAAGTGCTATATTAGAAACTTTAGAAGTAAAACTTAAAGAAAATCAAGATTTAGAATTATTTTTTAATGAAGAAGGAGAAAATGGATTTTTTGTTAAAAATTTAGAGAATATTCAAGGTGATGAACGAGATGTTATTTTAGTAAGTGTTGGTTATGGTTATGATTTAAATCATAAGTTATCTTTAAATTTAGGACCTTTGAATAAAAAAGGAGGAGAAAAAAGATTAAATGTTCTTTTTACTAGAGCTAAAGAAAAATGTGTAATTTTCACCAATTTCAAATCTAGGGATATGTCTTTAGATAATAATTCTTCAGAAGGTCTTAAAACCTTACAAATGTTTTTAAACTTTGCAGACAAAGGTGAATTTCCTAAAAATTATCATACTGGGGAAGATTTTGATTCAAAATTTGAAGAATCTGTTTATAATTTTTTAACAGATAATGGATATAATATTGAAAAACAAGTAGGATGTGCTGGTTTTAAAATAGATTTAGCTATTAAAAGTAAGATTAATGAAGAAGAATATATTTTAGGTATAGAATGTGATGGTGCACCATATCACTCTTCTAAAGTAGCAAGAGATAGAGATAGATTAAGACAAAATGTTTTAGAAGGTTTAGGTTGGAAATTCCATAGAATTTGGTCAACTGACTGGTATCATGATAGAAATAATGCTAAAAAAAGATTACTTAAAGTTATAAATGAAGTAGAAACAGAAAATGAAAAAAAATCAAATGAAAAAAGTAATATGAATTTTGATATAGAAAATACTTTTGAAAGGACTAATGTTGAAAAACCAGAAGATATTAAAAATAAAGAGATTATAGATAAATTCAATGTTCAATTTATAAGTAATGAAGAAATAAAGGTTAATAACTTAAATATTATCCCTTATGAAGAATTTATTCCAAATTTTGATGTAATAACTGATTTTTACAATATTTCAGATATTAAACAGGAATATATTTTAAAAAATTTAATAATTGAAGAATCACCTATTCATATTGAGGAAATATATAATAGATTAGGTAAAATATTTAATGCAAGAATCACCAAAAAATTTAAAAGGACTATTGATGATCGTTTGAATGTTGTAATTACTAAAGAGGATATTGAATGGCACAATGATTTTTATATTTATAAATCATATTCTTCTATGAAAATTAGGGAAAGAATAAAACCAAATATAAGTTATATTTATTCTAAAGAAATAGATTATGCTATAACTCAATTATTACTTATTGAAGGTGCATTTAAACCTGATGATTTAATAAAAGCCACATCTAAACTATTAGGATTTAAAAAATTAACTGCAAATGTTAAAAAAATACTTTCAGATAATGTTGATTTATTAATAAGTCAAAATAAAATAAAAACAAATAATCTTGAAAAATTAGAATTAATTGATAATGTTGAATTATAAATATTGATTAATTAGATAGTATTAAAAATACTAAAATGATACAATTGTCATGTTTAAATATTTAATCTATCAACTTCTTCTTCTTTTAATTATCTGATTATTTGCCAAAATTCGAAATTTTAGTTTTTAATAAATTTTAACATTTAAGAATAAATCATGATAGTCGTGTTTTAAATTATTAACAAAATTTTTTAAACTACTATGGGAATTAGATGTTTCGGGTGATGATTGATCTGTTTTTTGGTAGTATATTCATATAATGATAAAATAAAATCTATAAAGTTACGTTTTATTAAAAATAAACATAGATAAACAAACAAGAAAATAATATAATGATATACAAAAACTAATCTAACAAAATTAAATAAAACAATCGGAACAACGAAATCTTAAATTAAGAATTTAAAATATTGAAAGTTAATTATTAAAGAAGATATAACTTAATTAATAAAATAAGATGATCTTCTTTTTATTTTTAAAGAAATTAAATAATATTTAATTAGGCCAGTAAATTTTAGTCAAAGGAACTAAAGCTTGGGCTTCAATATCAAAATTATCATAATATTGGATAATAAAATAGACTAATCTATCTAAGTCAATTAAAGTTAAAGGAATTTTTGATCGTTCTGCTTCATATTTTGCTTCTTTAGTAAAACCACCTGTGCTAACATATAATCCTTTAACAGAATTAGGAAGGCCGCCAATAAAACTTCTAATATCTGAAGCACCAATAGTATTGTTTCTATGTTTTACTTCAACTCTAATTTTAGGATCTTCTAAACCTAATCCATCAGGAGAAGCAATAATATCTTTACCTCTATCAGAACCTTTTGGAGAAACAATAGTTTTATAACCCATAGCTCTTAAAAGACCAGCAACTAAATTTTGCATTTCAGACCAATCTAATTTACTAACTTTATCTTTAATAAATTCAATAGATTTTTCAATAGTTTCTTCTTTTAAAATAGATTCATCTTCTTTATTTTCATTTTCATTAATAACTTCTTCTTTAGATGATAGACCATTTTCTAATAAATTTAAAATTTCTTCTTTAACATCTTCATTTAATTCAAATATGGAAAGTAAAGAACCTAAACTATATGTTGTGTTTACTTTAAGATTATCTCTATTAACTTCACCACACCACTTAACTTTTCTTATATGAGCACTATTTTCAAATTTAGGACAGTACATATACTCAGATTTAATTATTCCAACTAAATAAATTCTCTTTGTAGAATTATATGAAATAACATAATCATCAATCTTAAATTCATCCTTAAACTTCCACATCACACCATTAATGGAACCTATTTGAATATTAGTTTTTTCAGGATAAACATCATTTATCATACCTTTTAATTCTTCTTTAGAATTAACTTTAGATAAATCAGGAAGTTTGAAACCCACAGAAACAATTTTTTCATCTTTAAACCTATCAATTAAGTAACTATCTTTTCCTGCTCGAACCATATACATTTTTTTCATTAAATTTCTCCTTTTAATAATTAATTTAATTTTATTATCCAATTTTCTATTAATACTTCAAAATTATTTATTTCTACTTATTTCTAAATAAATTTATATTATTATTTTAACATATACATTATTATAATATATATGAAGGGAATTTAGTTGAGCAATATTAAAACATTAAATAATAAAGGTAATGAGACAGTTTTTAATGAATTAAAAAATAGTATTAGAAAGGGTTCTAAGTTATCTGTTATTTCTGCTTATTTTACAATGTATGCTTATTTTGAACTTCAAAAAGAATTAGATAAAATAGATGATATGCGTTTTATTTTTACAACTCCTAGTTTTATAAAAAATAAGGATGATATTGATTTTCGTGAGTATTTTATTGATAATTCTAATGATATTTTTGGTAATGAATTTGAGATAAAACTTAGAAATGAAATGACTCAATCTTCTATTTCTAAGGAATGTTCTGATTGGTTAACTAAGAAGGTGGAAATAAAGTCTTTTAAAAAATCTAATCTTGCTCAACCACGTATGATTCATGTTAATAATAAGAATATAGATGATATTGTAATTAATGGGACTGTGGATTTTACAACTGATGGTCTTGGAATAACTTATTCTAATAGAACAGATTCTAATATTTTTATGTCAGGTAATGAAGTTACAGATCCTCAACTTATTAGTTTTAATGCTTTATGGGAAAATGAAGAATATCTAGAAGATGTTAAAGATGAAGTTTTAAAACAAATGAATGTAATGTATAAGGAAAATTCTCCCGAATTTATTTATTTTGTATCATTATATAATATTTTTCATGATTATCTTAATGAATTAGATGAAACAAGTATTATAAAAAAAGGAAATAAGCTTAAAGATAAAAAAATATGGAATAAATTATATAAGTTTCAACAAGATGCTGTAATAGGTGCAATTAGTAAGATTGAAAATTATAATGGATGTATCCTTGCTGATAGTGTAGGACTTGGTAAAACTTTCACAGCACTTGCCATTATACAATATTATGAACTTAGAAATGATAGGGTTTTAGTATTGGTTCCAAAAAAATTAAGGGAAAATTGGACTATTTATACTCTTAATGATACACGAAATATTTTTGCTGAAGATAGATTTAGATATGATGTATTAAATCATACAGATTTATCAAGAAATAATGGAAAATCAGGGGATATAGATTTAGAAAATATAAATTGGGGTAATTATGATCTTGTTGTAATAGATGAATCACATAATTTTAGAAATAATCCTCCAGTTAAAGATCATGTTACAAGATATGAACGTTTAATGAGAGATGTTATTAAAAGTGGTCATAAAACAAAGCTTCTTATGTTATCTGCTACTCCTGTTAATAATCGTATGAATGATATTAAAAATCAGATAGCATTTATAACAGAAGGTAATGACTATGCATTAAATGATATTGGAATTAATAGTATAAAATATACTCTTAGAAAAGCTCAAGGAATTTTTAATGAATGGTCAAAATTAGATGATACTAATAGAACTGGTGAAAGATTTGTAAATAGTATGGATCTAGATTATTTTAAATTACTTGATACTTTTACAATAGCTCGAAGTAGAAAACATATAGAAAAATATTATGATCTATCAGAAATAGGTGATTTTCCAGAAAGATTAGATCCAATAAATCAAAGTTCAAATATAGATATTAATAATGAATTTCCATCATTAAAAGAAGTAAATGATGAAATAAGCAGATTAAATCTTAGTATATATTCTCCATTCTTGTATATATTACCTCCTAAAAAAGCATATTATGAAGAATTATATGATGATTCTATAAAATCAGGAAAATCAGTATTTAAACAGAGAGATAGAGAGATAAATCTAGTTCATTTAATGAGAACAAATCTTCTAAAACGAATGGAAAGTTCTGTTTATTCATTTAAACTAACAATAAAAAATATACTTAAAAAAATCAATAAAACACTAGATAAAATAGATAAACAAGACAATTATCAAAAAATAAATATAAAACCCATTAATTTAAATGATACAAAATATGATCAATACTCATTTGGAAAAACTAAAAAAGTACTATATCAAGATCTAGACTTAATTAAATGGAAACAAGATCTATACTATGATAAAACAAAACTTGAAAATCTACTACAAGAAACAGAAAAAATAACACCAGACAGAGATGAAAAACTACAAGACTTAAAAAAACAAATCACCACTAAAATAAACAATCCAATCAATGAAAATAATAAAAAAGTAATAATATTTACAGCATTTGCAGATACAGCTAAATACCTATATGAAAACATATCACCATGGGCACAAGAAACATATAACATTCATTCAGCACTAGTAACAGGAAATAATGAAAATAAAACAACACTAAAAAAAGTACATACAAAAGATATAAATGACATACTAACAAATTTTTCACCAATATCAAAAGAAAGAAATACAATAAATCCAAAAACAACAAAAGAAATAGATATTCTCATAGCAACAGACTGCATATCCGAAGGACAAAACCTCCAAGACTGTGACTACCTAATAAACTATGATATTCACTGGAATCCCGTAAGAATAATACAAAGATTTGGAAGAATAGACAGAATAGGATCTATAAACAAACAAATACAACTAGTAAACTTCTGGCCAAACATAGAACTAGACGAATACATCAATCTAAAAGGAAGAGTTGAAAGTAGAATGGTTATGGCAGATGTAAGTGCAACAGGAGAAGAAAATGTCATAAATAAAACCAATATAATGAACGATCTAGAATATCGAAAAACACAACTAGAAAAACTACAAAATGAAGTAATAGACCTAGAAGACATATCAAATGGAATCTCAATAACAGACCTAACATTCAATGACTTTAAAGTAGAACTAATGAACTACATGAAAAAATATAAAAAAGAACTAGAAAACACACCATCCGGAATATACTCAATAGTACCAAAAAATGAACTAGAAAAAGGAGTAATCTTCCTACTAAAACAAACAACAGGAAAAAAAGAAAACAAAGACCAAAATCCATTATCACCATACTACCTAATCTACATAACCTCCACAGGAGAAATAAAACTAAACCACATACAATCCAAAAAAATAATGGACAACTACAAAAAACTATGCTACAATACAAAAGAAATATACAAAAACCTAATAACAGAATTTGAAAAAGAAACACAAAATGGAAAAGAAATGAACCACTACACCAAACTACTAGCAGACTCAATAGAAAACATCCAAGGTAAAAAAGAAGAAATAGGAGTAAAAAGCCTATTTTCAAAAGGAGGAACAATAACAACAAGAAAAGACATATCAGGACTAGAAGAATTTGAACTAATAACATTCTTAATTCTAAAATAAAACATAAAGAGTTGATAAAAAAATGGATTTAATTCAAAAATTAAATATTCCAAAAGAATGCCTGGTAAATAATGTAATACCAAAAAAAGATTTTTTTGAACAAAACATGAAAACAACAGAAAGAAACTTATTTACCAACAATGTAAAACAAATAAAATGGCTATACTCACTAAAAGAAGAAAATATCAACATAAAAAAATACATAGATGAAGAAAAAGAATATCTAGAAATAGAAATAATACAACTAACACTAAAAAAAGAACAAAAACAAGAAAAAATAACAGAAATCATACAAAAATTCATACCATATCCTATACTACTAATAATCAGATACAAAAACAGATACAAACTATCACTAGCACACAAAAGAAACAACAAAAACGATACAGAACAAATAATCATCACAGAAACAATAAACACAAACAACTGGATAAAAGAAAACTTCACCAAAAAACAAGACGAAAAACTAATACAAACACTAAACATCAAAAACCTAAACACAAACAACTTCTACGAAATGTACGAAGATATGATAAATACCATTATCAGATACAATGCAACCAATGAAATAAAAAAAGAAATAAACAAACCCATAAAAGAAATAAAAGAAATAACAAACCAAATAACCCAACTAGACAAAAAAATAAACGAACTAAAAAAAGAACAAAAAAAAGAAACACAATTCAACAAAAAAGTCGAACAAAACATAGAAATACAAAAACTAAAAGACAAAAAAGAAAAATTAGAAAAAGAATTAAAAGGTGAATAAAAAAATGAATGAAACTAAACTAACAGGAGAAACAAAAAACATCCTAGATGACAATATCACCAAACTAAAAGAACTATTTCCAGAGATAGTTACAGAAGATAAGATTGATTTTGAAAAATTAGAATTACTTCTAGGAAAAGAAGTTGATAATTCAAATGAAAGATATAATTTCACATGGCCAGGTAAAACTCAAAGTATAAAAGAATCACAA
>JAUNXU010000052.1 GCA_030539615.1 Methanobacteriaceae archaeon
TTTGAATTTGTACCTTTAATAGTAAAATATAATCCCCAAACAGCAAAAGCTAAAGAAGGAACATCATTAGCACCACTTACAGCCCAAGATATAATGATAGTAGAAGACATAAATAATATACTACCAAAAAAAGAGAGCATATTATCTAAATATTCAGAAAATAATAAATATGTACCTATGATACAAAAAACAAATAAAATACCTGATACAATAAATATAGCATTTTCATTAATATAACCTAGTTGAAATAAAAAACTAGTAAGAATAGATAAAATAGGAGGTACACTAAGTTGACTACCCACATTAATATGACTAAATAATAAAGCATTATTAAGATAAACAAAAATATCCCAATAAGCAATACCTATCTTTGATTGTAATAGTATAAGATATCCACTAAAAATACAAGCAATCGAAAATAATACTAATAAATATTTGTATTTAGTAATACTAAAACAATTTTTAATATCATCAATTGTCAACTTAAAAACCTCTTTTATAATTTATTAAATACTTTTAGTACTGTTATTAATATAACTACTATTATTAAATGTATGTTCATTTTTATAAATAACAACTTCTCCAATGGTTTTCAACTTATTAAAACCAGGATATTCTAATTTTTCAATAGAATTTGTATCAAAATAATAATCAGCTTTTGCTGGACTATTTTCTAAGTAATTTGAGAAACGCCAAGTTTCATTTTCAACATTAGGAAATTGTGAATATGGTACTGCACGATGAATATATTTATTTAAATACCAATTAACAGCAGGCCAATTATCAGAATAAATCACAGTTGTATTATTATTTGAATATGTGTCTTCATACCAGTTACAAGATTCTTTAACATAATTAAAATGATTATGTTTAGGAATACTACTTATAAAACCTAAACTACTAATTAATAATAAAATAATAATTAACCCTGTAAGGATATGTTTTCTAGTAATATGTCCATAAATAATTGGATTTAAATCATAATAATTCATTAATCTAGATATACTAACACTAATGAAATATGCAATAAATGGTAAAGTTGTAATAAAATACCTATCATTTTTAGTAGATAAAATTGATTCAAATATTAAAAAAGAACCAAAAAGTCCAAACATAAAAAAATCAATATCAGGAATTTTATCATTAAGCTTTAAATTATTAACTAATAAATAAACAAGATATAATCCAATAAACATTAAAATTATTGAAACTAAATAGGATACAGTATTAAAAGTTAATACAAATAATAATATGACAATACAAATACCTGTTAAAATATATTTGTTATTTTTAATATTATTGGAAGCTAAACCTTTATAAATATCAACTAAATAAAATACAAATGCCAATAATAATAAACCAACCATTAAATATCCTAATAAATTAACAATATTTCCAGATGGATTAATCACAGCTTCAAATGTAGATTTATATGGAATACTGCTAAATAAATATGTTGGAAGATTTGTAATATAATAAAATATATTAGGAAGATACCCTGCATCAATCACAGCTGTATTACTAACTGTACCGCTAAACTGTCCAAGAAAAGGGAATGGTGTTCCAAGAATTCTATTAAAATGATATAAAGCAGGAGATACAAGTATAATTCCAAAAATACTACTTTTAATTAAATATGTAATTTTTTCTTTATTAATTCCATCCATAAATAAATAAAATATTAAAGAAAATAACAATATCCCACTAGTATATCTAGCCAAAAATGCAAATGCTGATAAAGGTAATGCAATATATAACCATTTCCAATTATTAAATTTAGCTTTTAAAATAAAATAAATGGCACATAACATTAAAGACATACCAACAATATCATTTCCACCAAGAGCAACCCAAGAAAGAAGTAAAGTAAAACTTCCAAAGATCACACAACCAATTAAAGATATATAATAATCAAATCTAAAACGTAAAATTAAATATAATGCAATGACACCTAAAATATATCCCATAGTATCTAAAATAAAAATACTTTCTTCAAAAGGATGGCCTACTATACGAAAAATAATTGATAAAATATAAGGTACAACAGGAGAAATACTAGCAACATCACCATAACCCATTTTAGCAAAACTACGTCCATTAGCAAGGTAAAGATAAGTATCCCAATTACCAATACCAACATCAATTTGAGTATATAATCTAAAAATACCAATACTCAAAATAAAAGACAATAAAACAAGAATACATATAATATCCCATTTATTATCTTTTAAAAAATTATTCCAATTAAACATGATACACACCAAAAAAAAGAAAAATAAAAACTAATTAATAATTTTTCTTAAACTATTTATTTCACGATCTACAGCTTCAGGAGCACACCCTCCAATAACTGTACGACTTTTAACATTTTCTAAAGGATCTAAAGCTTTATTAACAATTTCATTATTAAGATTCAATGGTTTATTTATAATTTCATTAGAAATATTATCAATCATCTCAGATGTAATATCAATTGCTGTTAAATTATTCTTAATACAATCAGAAACAAGACGACCAACTATCTTATGAGCACTTCTAAAAGGTAATTTACATTCACGAACCATAACATCAGCTAATTCAGTAACAGTAGAAAAATTAGCACCAGCAAGTTTGGAAGCACGATCTTTATTAAAAGTCAAAGTAGAAACCATACCATGAACAATTTCTAAAATATCATTAGAAGTATCTACAGCATTCCACAGATGAGGTGTAATTTCTTGTAAGTCACGATTATAACTATGGGGAATAGCTTTAATAATAGATAAAACAGTCATTAATTCACCATAAGCAATAGTACTTTTTCCACGAGCTAATTCAGCAATATCTGGATTTTTCTTTTGGGGCATTATAGAAGATGTACTAGAGTATTCATTAGAACATTCAACAATACCAAATTCATAAGTACTCCAAATAACAATTTCTTCAGAAAATTTACCTAAAGTAGAAGAAAGCATAGCATAATCAAAAATGGCTTCAGCGATAAAATCACGATTACTAACACCATCAATAGAGTTTTCCATTACTTTACTAAAACCTAATAATTCAGTTGTTCGAAGTCTATCAATAGGAAAACCTGTTGTAGTTAAAGCTGCAGAACCTAAAGGATTCATATCTACACGTTTTAAAGCATCTTCAAATCGTTGATAATCTCTTAGAAGAAGATTAGCATAACTCATTAAATGATGACCAAAAGTAGTAGGTTGTGCATGCTGTAAGTGAGTATATGCAATAAATAAAGTAGATTCATTATTTTCAGCCATATCAAGAATAGTATTAATAAAATTTTTCACATTTTGCATAGTGGAAATAATTTCTTCTTTTAAAGTTAATCTGATATCAGTAGCAACTTGATCATTACGACTTTTACCTGTATGCATAAAACCAGCTTCATCCCCAATTTCACGAGTAACATAATCTTCAAGGGCCATATGAATATCTTCAAATGAAGGATCTAAATTTAAAGCACTTATTCCTTCATTATTAAGTTTATCTAAAGCTTTTAAAATCTTTTCACCAGCAACTTTAGGAATAATTCCTTGTTCCATAAGCATAGTAGTATGGGCTTTATTACATTTTATATCTGCATCAAAAATTCTTTTATCAAATTCAATAGATGATGAAAAACTAGCAGCTTTATCTGTCATCTGTCCATCAAAACGTCCTGATCGTAAATCCATTATATACCATTTCCTTAAATTTTTATAAAATAATTATGTTCTCATATTAATATTCTTATTAAATACAATTTAAAAAGAGAATATACTATTAATAAAATAATTATCTTATTTTTTTCTTAATTATTATCTATGTATCTAAAAATATTTATATTAATATTATTTTAACATAGTCATGTATAAATAAATTTATTTAGAACTTTTTAATTTTTGTTAATATATCATATTTAAAAAAAGATTATTGTTTTAATAGATGGTGGTGATTATAATAAGACTATTTGATCTATATGAAATAATCTTATTATGTGTTTGTAATGGGTTAGTTATTTTAATCTCTATTTTTTATCATTTTTCCATTCTATGTATCCACATTTTCCACAAGCATATCTGTCACCGTGATCTGCCATGAATACTCCATGTGAACATCTTACACATTCAGGATTTTTTCTTATAACTTTACCATCTTTTACTTCATATAATTCATATTTTTTTGACATTTTTTTATACATCCCTTTTTGTTATTATTCTTCTGTTGGTTCTTCAGCTGCTGTTTCTTCTTCAGTTGTTTCTTCTTCTGCAGGTTTTTCAGGTTCTTTATTTTTTTCAATTATGGATTTAGTTTCAATTTCTTCTAATTTTTCTATTGATGTATAAATTTTTGCAAATCCAATAGCTTTACCAACTCCATAGGAAGGCTTCACGGTATCCACCACTAAGAGTTTTTTATTTGCATCTTCTAATGCAACAAGTTTACTTTTCACATCGATTATTGTAGGTGTTGGTTCACCTTGATATTCACATTCAAATTTTAATTCAGTCCTACTTAACACGTGGTTTTCAAATTTATTTATTATATTAATTTCCATATTATCGTTATTCCTTTATTAATTTTTTTAATATATTATCTGCAGATTCTTTTCGATCTACAGCTTTTACAAGTACTACTCCTTCTTGTGGTTGTCCATATAAGAGGAGTGTTTCATCAGAAGCTTCTTTTATGCAGGGTATTACTGCAAGATCTTCTTCACCTTCAACAATTATTATTATTTTTTGATTATTATCTTCTTTGATTTTGTTGATGGATTTACTTATTGTATCAACTAATTCATTAGTTATTGTTCCTGGTGGATTTGTTATTTGATATATGTTGTTTGTATGGTTTAATTTATTTGGTGTGGGATTCCTTTCTATTTTATTGTCTATTATGCATAATTGTGGATAAATATTGTTTTCAATAAGGTTATGTGTTGTCACATCACCTACACTTATTATAACTTTTTTTTCTGATAATTGTTTTTCAAGTCGTGGTTTAATCTCTGATATATCTTTGTATAATGTTCCTACTGGTTTTTTAAGTTCTGTTCTCAGGTTTTCAGGTAGTTTTTTCATAATTGTGTTTATTCTCCTTTGATTATAGATTATTTAAGTTATTTATGTATTTGTGATTATTTTTTACTTACTTTTAATGCATATCTGCCGGGTGTGGTCATATTTAATGTTTCTGCAATCTCTGATGTATCTGGATCAATTATTATTAGTAATCCACTCCAATTGCTTGATGTTTTTTCATTACAAATTGGACATACGTCATCTTCTGTTATTTTTTTACATTTCATACAAGCTTTTTCAACCATGAGAATCTATTCTCCATTTATTTTTTATTTTTTTTTCCTTTCTTTTTCTTCTTCAATCCATTCTAAGCGTCCAAGTCCAGGTTGTCTCATTGTTAGTCCAATTTTACTTTCTTTAGATGTTTGTCCTTTTAAACTTAATGCAACTATTCTTGCTCTTACAATGTTTTGTTCATCTAATATTTTTGATGATTCTTTTGCAATTAATGCTCCTTGTTTCATATCATAAGTAATGAAATCATCAGTAATTTGTGATACGTGAACAAGCCCATCCATTGGTCCAATTCTTATGAAAGCTCCGAATTCAATTATTTCTATTACTTCTCCTTCGATTATTTCATGGAGATTTGGTTTAAAGAATAATGCATTAAATGTTATATGGGAGTATGCTGCTCCATCACCGATAACAACTTTTCCAATTTCAATATCTAAAAGTTCAGTTACTATAATCATGATACCTAGTTTTTTATCTATTTTACCAACATATGTATCATTTAAAATTTCAGCTGCAACTTTTTCTATTGGTTCGTCAAATTTATCTGGAGGTATACGTACTGTATCTTTTATTGTTACTATAACATACACTTTTTTGCCTCACTATTGTTGGTTATATAGGTCTAATGCATGTTGTATAGCTTTTTTAGCTTCTTCTTTATTGTCCCAACCAGTAATTTTAGTAGTTTTATTTTCTAGATTTTTATATGTTGAAAAGAATTCTTTTATTTCATCTAAATACTGTGTTGGTAATTGATCAATATCTGTTATATCATTAAATCGTGGATCATCTACAGGTACTGTTAATAATTTATCATCACTGTCATCTTGATCTATCATTCTCATGATACCTATTGGTCTAGTTTCTATTATGCATCCTGGAAATGTTGGTTGATCCATAATAACAATTGCATCAAATGGGTCTCCATCATCCCATAATGTTTTTGGTATAAAACCGTATTCTGCTGGGTAATGTACTGGTGAATATAATACTCTATCTAAAGCAAATGCTTCTTTTTCTTTGTCATATTCGTATTTATTTCTTGATCCTTTAGGAATTTCTACAACAACAGTTATTTTTTCAGGTACATCTGAACCTGCTTCTATGTCTTTCCATAAATTCATAAATTTAGCCTCACTTTTATTAATTTATATATCCATCAATTTTAAGGTATTTGTGCTGACGAAGATAAATAACAGGAATATTTTTTTTTCGTGCTCGTATTCTTAATTTCTGATCATTAGTGCATAAGACACCATTATGTTCAGTGAATTTTAATAATATATTATCAACATGATCATCTTTTATCATGGGATAAATATTGTACTTTCTTTTTTCTATTATTTTTAATGTTATTTTAGCTGTTAATTTATCTTTGCCTTTACTAGTAGTTTGAATTTTTTTTAATTCATCAATCACAATACTTGGTATGATTATTTCATATTGACCTTTTAATAAAGATTTTAATTCATAAAAAATATCAATATTAAATTGAATCATCATCATTAAAAATTTGTATCAAGAACTACTTTATAATTTGACAATACCATATCCTATAAGTCTCCATCTTGCTCCAACACGTCGACTTAATGCAACACGTTGTCCATCATCTGCACATACAGGTAACTTAAGTGTAACATCAATTTCTTTATCACGTGCACTTGTTACTAATCCAATAGTTGTAGATGTAGCAATATTTATCATAAGATTTTCTGATGATCTTATTGGTTCAACGTCAGTTTCGTTTTTAACACCAACAACTCTTTCTAATAAATGTGGTTCTATTGTGAATTCTTGTATTGTTTCAGGTAAAGTTCCAGGTTTTCCAGCAATAGATCCTGATAATGAATCAGCTTTTGTTAAAGCTGGATCAAGTAATGAACCAATTCCAATTAATCCTCCAGGACCTACATCTTCAACAAATTCATCAGCAGCTTCAAGTCCTATAATTTTAGATTCAAGACTTGTCCATTCTAATTTACCTTTGTTTTTAATTTGGATTCCTGGTTTGATTTCTATTTCATCACCTATATGGAATTTTCCTTGTACTAAAGATCCTCCGATTATACCACCTTTAATTTTTTCAGGAGGACTTCCCGGTTTGTTAATGTCAAATGATCTTGCAACGTATAATCTTGGTGATTTACGTAAAGATCTACGTGGTGTTTTCATAGTTTGTTGAATAACTTCTATTAAAACATCAATATTTGCACTTTGCTGAGCAGAAACTGGTATGATTGGTGCTTCTTCTGCACAGGTTCCTTTAACGAAATCTTTTATTTCATGATAGTTTTCAATAGCTCTTTCTCTTGAAACAGTATCAATTTTGTTTTGAACTACTATAACATTACTTACACCGATTACATCTAATGCCATTAAATGTTCTTTAGTTTGTGGTTGAGGACATTTTTCATTAGCTCCTATCACAAGTATGGCACCATCCATTATTGCTGCACCTGACAACATTGTTGCCATAAGAGTTTCGTGGCCTGGTGAATCTACAAAAGATACTTTTCTAAGTATTTCTGTTTTAGATCCACAGTGTTCACATGTTTCTTTTGTTGTGTAGCATTGTGGTGCAGGACATTTATTACAAGTCCTGAATGTTATATCAGCGTAACCTAATCTTATTGAAATACCTCTTTTAGTCTCTTCACTATGAGTATCAGTCCATATTCCTGATAAAGCTTTAGTTAATGTTGTTTTACCATGATCAACGTGCCCTACAAGACCTATATTTATTTCAGATTGTATTTTCATAAGTTACACCTTTCTAATATTATAATTAATTTTTAGAATAAATAATTGGGAATATTATAAAAGTATACTATTACACTATTTTTAAAATAGATTATATTAGTATATAACTTTTATTTATTCTTCATTATTTTCTTCTTCATTATCTTCAGAGAATATTTCTGTTAATGTTTGTTCGCCACGTTCAATAACTACTGTATTAATTTGTGAAATATCGTCAGCAATAGTATTTCCTCTCATGGTTTTTCTTCTTCTTAAACCACTACGTGTTGGTTTAAATCCAATTCCACCATCTACGAGACTTTTCATACGTTTTGTTCCATCAATATCGCTTTTCATTGGAAAACCGTTTTTGTCACTTCCACCAGAAATTCTGAGTTTGTAACCTTTTAATCCAAGAATTCCACCATTAAATTCGTCTCCTATTTTAAGACCCATTAATGCTTTTACTTGTTTGTTTTCCATTTCGATTTGGTGGGTTATTTCTTCATCTGATACTACGATTTTAAATACCATTTGTTAATAATCCTCCTTTATTTTTTTATAATTTTTATTATTTTTATTTAATTCAATATTTCTAAAAATATTATTAAAATATCTTGTTTCTAATCAAGATCATCCCAATTTGTATTTTTAACTCCCCATATTGAATCTTCATTTTCCTGTTTAATATTTAGAAATTCATTCATTGTTTCAATTTCATCTTCTAATAATTTACTTTTTAATTCAGACTGGAGTATGAAAAAGTGTTTTTCTGGAATATCAACGTATAATACGTCACCTTCTTCAAAATTTTTCATAAATATTGCATCATTAATAGCCATAGCTACTTGTGTTCCACGTGAAGCTTTAGGAAGGTTTTCACCATTATCCTGCATACTTTCAACATGACCTACAACTTCTCCATTCTTATTAATTAATGTAGCATTTTTTTCAATAATCCCAGCTAATACTTCAATACCAGCAATAGCAGGCTTACTATGTCTAAACACTAATTTAGGAATAATTTGAATTTTAGCGGGTTTTACTATTTCTGCAAGCCATTCTTTACGTTTACGTTCATTAGCTGTTTTTAACCAATCTTCATAGTCTTCAGTTAATCTATAAATAATCCTATCTTGGAATATTTTAATATTCTGATTATTAAGTTCATCAGTAGCTGAAGGTAATATGTTGACATTAAATGCTAATATAACACCATATTTACTATTTTCTTTTTTAAGAATAGATGCATTAATAACATCTCTTCTAGAAACATCTCCAATTTCAGCAGATTTAATTGGAATATTCATCTCACTTAAAATATTGGTTAAAGCTTCTAATGATCCAAGTGTATCTGCTTTAACTAAAATTCCTTGTTCATTAGTTTGAATTGTAATACTATCAACTTCAGATAGTAAATCATTTTCAATTTCTTTAGGATTTTTATTTGATACTTTTAATGGAGAACCTGAAACAACATCATCTATATGTGGTGCTGCAATTTTAACACCTGCAGCTGCTGAAATATGATCCACATTTTTGAACAATGTTTTAGATTCACGAATTTCTTCAAGAGCATTAGGTTTAAGTAATGATCTAATACTTGTACTAATAACTTTATTATCTTTATTAAGAAGCATAATTTGGTCATTTTCTCTAAGAATACCATCATAAATTATAGTATCAATAGTTATTCCTAAACCTTTTTCTTCTTTAACTTCAAGAACTGTTCCACTAGCAGGAGCATCTTCTTCTATTAATAATTGTTCTTTAAGATATTGATAAGCTAATCCCATAAGCATAGTGAGAAGTTCTGGTAATCCTTCACCAGTTTTTGCACTAATAGGAATAATACTTATTTGACTTGCAAAATCATTAATTCTATCAAATCGTTCAGATTCAAATCCTTCTTCATGAAGAATACCTACGATATTATAAATTAATTGATCTAATTCAAATGCAATCTTTTTATGTTGGTTTTTAATAGCTTCAGTAAAACTTAAACTACTAGTATTCCATCCATTAATTCTATCAATTTTATTAGCTGCTACTACAAAAGGAGTCTTTGTTGATTTAAGAATATTTAAAGCTTCAAAAGTTTGTGGTTTAAAACCTTCATTAACATCAAGAATTAGTATTGCAATATCTGCTAATGATCCCCCATGTTTTCTAAGTGTTGTAAATGCTTCATGTCCTGGAGTATCTATGAAGAATAATCCTGGAAGTTTCTCATTAATTTTCATTCGTTTAAGAAATTCCCCACCAATATCTTCGATAACATCAATAGGTATTTCTGTAGCACCAATATGCTGAGTTATACCACCAGCTTCATTACTAGCAACAGAACTTCCTCTAATATTATCTAACAATGTTGTTTTTCCATGATCAACATGTCCTAGAACAGATACGATAGGTGATCTTGTCTTCATTTTTTATGTCTCCATTATGTTTCCTTAGTTTTTTATAATAGTCCAAAAAATAAATTTTATTATTCTACTTAATTTTTATCTGAACATAAATCATTTTTAATATAACAGGAGATGATAAATTTTTTTTATTAAAAAATATATTTTTTTGAATTTATTATACTAATAATATACTCAATATTGAGTAAAATTATTAATAAAAATATAATCTCCTTATATATTCATTTATCTTATTATTAATTTAAATAAACTAAAATTAAGAATAAAAGCAAAAAATAAAGAGTAAACTTAATTATAGTTTAAATATAATAAATTCCCTTTTTATTCATAGATTAAATCTTCATCAGGTAATGTGTATTCACATATTTCTGATTCATTAAAGAATAATCCAATTTCTCGAGCTGCTGATTCTTCTGAGTCAGATGCATGTATAATGTTTCTACCAGTTTCAAGAGCAAAATCTCCTCTGATAGTTCCTATATCTGCTTCTTTAGGATTAGTAGCTCCAACCATTTTTCTTATTTGACTAATAACGTCATCTGCTTCTATTACCATAGCAAGCACTGGACCTGAAGTAATATACTCCACTAAGTCATTGAAAAATGGTTTATCACTATGTTCGCCATAATGTTGTTTAGCAAGGTCTTCTGAGATTATCATAGTTTTAATAGCAACTATTTTTAATCCACGTTCTTCAAATCGTGCTAATATTTTTCCTGATAATCTTCTTTTGAATGCATCAGGTTTTAGCATAGTGAAAGTTCGTTGTCTCATTGTTTGACCCACTTAACTTTTCTTGGAATTCTTCCAAGTTTTTTATTTTTTTCACATTTACTGCTACAGAAGAAAAATATAGATCCATCTTTACGAACATACATTTTACCTGTACCATCTTCAATTTCTTCATTGCAGAATGAACATGTTCTCATTTTCTAACTCCGTATTATCATAAATATATCTTTATTCTAAAGAATACTGATTTGATAAAGATTGTTATTATAAGAGTGTAAAATAAAAATACACCATTATGGTGTTCTTATTTCTTTAGCTTCTCTTATTGTATCTAGTAACATTAAAATGTCGCCTTCTTTGATAGCTCCCATAACGTTTCTAGTAAGAATTCTTCCTTTATCTCTTCCATCAAGTATTCTACATTTCACTTGCATAACTTCTCCAGTCATTCCAGTTCTTTTTAGAACTTCAATAACTTCTGCTGGAGTTCCGTCTTCCATATAATCACCTTATTAAAATTTAATTGGTTAAAAATTTACCAATTGTAATTTATTCTTTGAGTTCAGAGATTTTTTCAACAATTTCATCGATTAATTCTTGACCTTCACCTGCATCTATGATACATGCAGAAGCGGTTCCAACATTTAATCCAGCTGCTTCTCCTAATTCATCTTTAGTTGGAAGATAAGCATAAGGAATATCATTTTCCTCTGCAATAAGAGGTATGTGTGCTGCTATTTCAGGTGGTTCAATATCTTCAGCCATTATAGCTAATGCAACATTACTTCTTTCAATGTTTTTAGTTACTTCGTTAGTTCCTTTACCTATTTTACCTGTGTCTCTAGCGATTTCTAAAGCTTCATATACTTTATCAGCTATTTCTTTTGGTACTTCAAATTTTACATATACTGAGTTTGCCATTTAATTATCTCCAATTTATCATCTGGTTTTTTAACCATCCATTATAATAATATATCATTAGTTTATGGATAAAAAGATTATCTTAGATTAAATTAGCTAAAACAACTTTTAATCTTTTAATAAAAAAATGTTAATTATTACTTGGCTGATTAAATGACCTTGTAATAAAATATTATTTATTAAATAAAAAATATTCTAATTTAAAACTCCTTAATGAGTGAAAACTCATTCGTTCACAGTTTTAAGTATGTTTAAAATTAGTTTATTAAATTTATATATTTTATTTAATATATACTTTGTGTTTTTCATAAAATATTAA
>JAUNXU010000128.1 GCA_030539615.1 Methanobacteriaceae archaeon
AAATTATTAAATAAAAAGACTATAAAAAAGTTTTCAGTTATCTATTGAAAATAAAATTTTTAGAAAAATGGATTCATATAACTATAAAGAATTAATTAGATAAATATAATAATTAGTTTTATTTTAAAAATAATTTAATATTAGGAAATTTAAGAAAAATGTCTGAATATAAGATTAGTATAATCATTCCTGTGTATAATGCTGAAGATAATTTGAGAAGATCTTTTGAATCTATAATTGATCAAACAATGAATTTGGAAGATATTCAAGTTATTGTTGTTAATGATGCGTCAACTGATAGTAGTTTAGAAATAATTGATTCATATTGTAATAAGTATACTAATTTTCATTGTATCCATTTAAAAGAGAATATTGGTGCAGCATTTGGTCCTAGGAATATAGGATTAAATGAGGTTAAAGGTGATTATTTAATGTTTTTAGATGCTGATGATTGTTATGAAAAGGATACTTGTAAAGTACTTTATGATAAAATAGTTTCAAATAATCTTGATATTGTATTTGGAAGGTATAAACGGATTTTTGATAAGATTAATGTTTCAGATAAGAATAAACATTATTTTAATAAAAAAAATCAATTGATACAAAAGTCTCATTCAGCTTTTAAGGATGATTTAATTGAATTTTCTGATGATATTTATAATAATCCTAATTTAAATGGTTTTATTGGTTTTTTATGGGAGAAAATATTTGCTAGATTAATTTATGGTAAAATTATAACTAATCCTGAATCTAGTGATAATTGTTTTAGTGAGATTAATTTAGAATATATTGCTGATGAAGTTAATATTTTAAAAAGTTTACCTTCTTTTTGGACTAAAATTTATAAAAGTAGTCTTATTTTAGATAATGATATTAGGTTTCCTGAAGTTATTTCTGCTGAAGATTTAAATTTTTTAATGGAAGCTTATTTTAAAGCTGAGGGTATTTGTTATTTGAATGATAAATTTGTTTATAATTATTATATGGGTGATAATGAATCTTCTATTACAAAGAATATTACTTATAAACTTGTTTTAGATTCACTTAAAGGTTATATGCTTTGTTCTAATCTTTGTAATGATTATGAATTTAATTATAGTGATATTATTTTAAATCCTTTTTTATTAAATTGGATTAGTTTATATAAAAATGCTAATTTGTCAGATGTTGAGAAGAATTCTCTTTTAAAGGAAGTTAAATTATTTAAAAAAAGTTATAATAGTGATTTTATAGGTAAATTATTATGTTATTTAATGATTTTTTTAGTTAAATATTTCTAAATGGATTATATTTTTTGGATTTATTGATTTTATTAGTTCTTTTGTGTTTTTTGTTTGTTGAAGTATATTGTAATCGCCTATTATTATTAACTTTTTTTTAGCTCGTGTTATTGATACATTCAGTTGGTTTGTTTGTGATATGAATCTTTTTTGTCCTGGTTTTAATTGTTCTAGGTTGCTTTTACAAAAGCTTATTATGATTATGTCTTTTTCTCTTCCTTGAAATCTGTATATTGTGTCTGTTTCTATTTTAGAATTTTGTATGATTTTTTGGATTTGTTTTTGTTGTTTTTTGTATGGTGATATTATTCCAATTTGTTCTGGTTTTATGTTTTGTTTTAAAAGAGTTTCTATTATATCTTTGATTAATTGTGCTTCTTTTTTATTTATACATCCGCTATTTATATTTTCTTCATAGTTTTTTGTATTTGCTGTGTTTATGTATGTTATGGGTTGTTTATTTAGTAGTATATTATTTAATTTTATATTTATTTGAATATTTTTGTTTTTATCATTTGTTTTTAGTCTTTTTTGATAGTATAGTTTGCTTGCTATTTGTGATATTTCTTTATTCATTCGGTATTGTGTTTCTAAGAAGGTGTGGTTTTCTAGGTATTTATGTTTCATGTGGTGAAATATTGATTGGTTAAGGAGGTGTGTTGCTTGTTTGTTTGTTATTGGTTGTAGTTGTTTGTCATCTCCTACTAGTATGAATTTTTCTGTTTTTAGTAGTGGTATTAGTGCTAAGTATATTGGTACTTGGCTTGCTTCATCTATTATTAGGTATGTGTAGTCTATTTCATTTATTATTGTGTTTGTTGATGATAATATGGTTGTTGCTATTAGTGGGGTTTCTTCTATTATGTTTTTTTCTATTTCTGCTGTTATTTTGTTGTTTTCTAGTTTTATGTTTTGTATTTGGTT
>JAUNXU010000053.1 GCA_030539615.1 Methanobacteriaceae archaeon
ACAAAGTTATAAGTTAAAAGTAATTAAAATAAACAAAATTTCATTTGAAAATGAAGTAATAATAATATTATTCCACAAAAAATAAAATAGAAATAAATAACAAAAGTAGTTAATAATAAAATCTTAAAAAAAATGGAGAACTAAAAGATAATTATGAATATATTAGAAACAGAAATATCTCAGATAAAACTAAAAAATCCATTAATGTTAGCTGCTGGTATTCTTGGTACTACTGCTTCTTCTATGAAAATGGTTGTTAATAATGGAGCTGGAGCTATTGTTACCAAATCATTTACACAAGAAGCTAGTTCTGGTTATAAAAATCCAACAGTTGTTAAAATTGAAGGTGGTGTTATTAACTCAGTTGGACTATCAAATCCTGGAGTTGAAGCTGAATATGAAGAATTACTTAAACTAGAAAACACACGAAAAGATGCTCCATTAATTGCTTCAATATATGGTAATAGTGAAGATGTATTTATAAAAACTGCACAAAAAGTTGAAGATATTGTTGATGCTTTTGAATTAAATGTATCGTGTCCTCATGCAAAAAATGGATGTGGAGCTAATATTGGAGAAAATAGTAAATTAACATATGATATTGTATCTAGTGTAAAAGAAAATGTTAATAAACCAGTAATTGTTAAATTAACTCCAAATGTTACAGATATTACTGAAATTGCTTGTAGTGCTCAAGATGCTGGTGCTGATGCACTTACTCTAATTAATTCTGTGGGACCTGGTTTACGAATTGATATTAAAACAGGAAGACCTATATTAAATAATAAATTTGGTGGTTTAGCAGGCCCTATGATTAAACCTATTGCTTTAAGATGTGTTTATCAAGTATATGAAAATACTAGTATACCGATAATTGGTGTTGGAGGTATTCGTAATTACAAAGATGCATTAGAATTTATTTATGCTGGTGCTAGTGCATTACAAATTGGAACTTCTATTATGTATAATGGTCCTGAAATTTTCAATCAAATAAATCAAGATCTAATAGATTTTCTTAAAAATGAAGGATATAACAATATTAAAGAATTAATTGGTAAAGCACATAAATTTTAGGGGATGAATAATTTTATGACTAATAAAATATATACTGATGAAACACCAAAAATTGTTGAAATTAAAAAAATTATTAAGGAAACACCTACTGTAAAAACATTTTTATTTGATTGGGATATTACTAATGAAAAACCAGGTCAATTTGTTATGGTGTGGAATTTTAATGATGAAAAACCTATGACAATATCTGTTATTGATCAGGAATCAAATATTATGGGTGTTACTATAAGAAAAAGAGGTTCATTTACTAACAATATGCATACTCTTAAAGAAGGCAATTTAGTTGGTATTCGTGGAGCTTATGGTAATGGATATTCTATTAAAAAAGGTAAAGTTCTAGTTGTTGGTGGAGGATCAGGAATTGCTTCAGTTTCACCATTTATTATGGAAAATATTGATAATTCTAACATGGATATGAAAGTTATTTGTGCTAGTAGTTGTAAAGATGAATTAATTTTTATTGATCAATTTGAAAAAAAAGGTGTTGATTTTTCTATTAGTACCGATGATGGTTCTTGTGGATATAATGGATTTTGTACAGGTCTTGTTGAAGAACTTTTATCAAATGAAAAATATGATTCTTTGATTGCTTGTGGTCCTGAAATTATGAGTTATAAATTATATGAATTAGCTAAGAAATATAATATGGATTGTCAAGTATCATTAGAACGATACATGAAATGTGGTATTGGTATTTGTGGTCAATGTTGTGTTGATAATGAAGGATTAAGAGCTTGTTTTGATGGTCCTGTTTTTAATATGGAAACATTGGATTCTATATTTGAATTTGGTAAATATTGTAGAGATGCTTCTGGACTAAAACATGAATTTTAACTTTTTTTATTTTTTTTATAATAATATAAGTTATAAGTTAATAGTTATACTTAAAATAAAGAAAAAATAAACCAACAACGATATAAAGTATTTAAACTCAAAAAAATCTAAAAATATATTAAATTAATTTGATTTCTAAATAATTAAACAAATTTAATTAATAAAAAATAAATTTATCTTTTTAAAAGTAAACTTTAAAAGTATATAATACGAGGAACTAAGTTTTATTCATGTTCAAAAGTTTAAAAATTTTGAATTTTTCTTTTATAATTTTTTAATACTTAATGAACGTAAATTCATTATTAAATATTGTAATTTTTTTTTATTACTACAAGATTGAATAATTAATAAAAAAGGAATTTAAAAGTTTATGATTAAAAAAAATAAGATTTTCCTTTTTAGTATATCTTTACTATTATTAGTAATAATAGGATCAAGTGTTGTATCTGCAACAGATATTACTAGTTCTAATATTACTACCAAAGATAATAGTTTAAATACTAATTTAGGAGATAATTCAAAAATAGTATCAGATTCTATTCAAACAGATTCTGTAAAAGATAGTAAAATTAATGAATTAAAAAATATTAAAACAGAAAATATAAAGACAACAATTAATAAAGATATTCTTTCAAAAGGTACTTCTTTTAATTCTACAAATAATTTAAAAACAGTGCAAAGCACACATCAAGTAACACCAAGTACTTATTCAACATATTTCAATAATGATTCAAAAATAAACCATGACACAGTAAATTCTGGAGATGTACTTAATTTCAATGGAACATTTAAAAATGTAGGTTTCACAATAGACATACCAATTAATATAACTTCAATTTCTGGAGAAACAACAATATTAAATGGTTCAATTAACTTAATAGCTGGATCTAGTGGAACAAATATTTCAAATATTGAAATAAATAATTATAATTATGTAGATGATGCAATTGTATTAAATAATACTAATGATAACTTAATAAAAAATATATCACTATATCAAGAGAATACTAAGTTCACATCACATGGTATACATATTATAGAATCTAATAATAACCAAATAATTAACTCTATGATTGATGTTAAAGGACTTTCTACAGATATTGAATATGATCCTGTAACTTGGGAAGCTTCTGTAATAAATACTACAGCAATTTATATAGATCCTGAATCTACAAACAATTTAATTCAAAATAATATAATCAATGCAATTTATAATAATATAATTGGTTCATATGACAGTATAGATGGTATATGCATAGATGGAACAAATAATACATTCTCAAATAATATATTAAATGTTATTGGACATACCTACACTTATGGTATACATATAAATTATGGTGGAAATAATACTTTATCTGAGAATTCAATTTCAGTTAGTAGTGCTAATAATCAAGCAATAGGATTAAACATAGGTTCAGATGAAAATACCATTAATGATAATAATATTACTATAAATGGAGTTAAATCTTCATATGGTATGATCATTTCTACAATGGGTATTGGAGATTCAAAACTCAATACTATTAAAGGTAATGAAATTAATTCAACATCAACAAATGCATATGGTATTGAACTATATCAATCAGATTTAAATTCAATAATTTTAAATAGACTCATAATTGAAGGTGATTTTGCATTAGGAATTGTTGGATACGAATCAAATAACAATACATTACGTATTAATGAAATAATAACAAGTGGAACAGGAAACGGTGCTAAAACTAGTGATGCTATAGATCCTGATAATATTGGAATAGGATTTTATGCAAATTCATCTTATAATTCAATTAGTTATAATCTTATAGAAACATTTAATAGTGGAAATACAACAACAAGAAGTATTTATTTAAGTAAATCCAATATCAACTCAATTATAGGAAATGACATAACTATTTCTGGTCCAGAATGTAGTAATGTATATGATGAAAATAATAACATATGTCCTTCAAATACAACAGCGATATTATTAAACTTATCAAATAATATTACCGTTAATCGAAACATTATAAATACACATTCTAATAAAAAATATGGAAATGAGTCAAGTATTGAAAGTATTAGTATTACTGGAAATGACAATACCATATCTGAAAATAATATTACAACCACTGGACTTAATAATACTGGTGGTATAACCATATATAACAATGCTACAAACAATATTATTTCTGAAAATATAATAAACAGTTATTCAAATATTGAAGCTAATGGTATTGAAATTAACTCAGCAAATAATAATTTATTATATTTCAATAAACTATTTATTTATGGATATGGTGGTTCTGGTATAGCTGTAATCAATAGTACAAGTCCTGAAAAAAGTATAGGAACTGTTATATTGGGAAATAAAATATATGTAGATTCTATTATAGGAGTAGGTATTATAATTGCTAATGTTGAAAATACAGAAATCAATAATAATATGTTTTCTATCATGAGCTCAAGTTATATATCTGAAAATTATGAATCAGGTATCATTGGAATAAATTCTTATAATACAACTATTTATGAAAATATTATAAGCATTATAATGTATAATAATGAAAATATTTTCAATCAATACACATATGATGTTGCTATAGGATTTTATGATAATTCATCACTTAACAATGTATCTGTTAATAGCATAATTATAAATAATGTTGGAAATGGTACAGTTCGTGGAATAATATTTTCCGATTCATATAATAATACTGCTATATCAAATGTATTAACCGTAAATGGTCCTGAATGTGAAATTAAATATGATGAAGAATTTAATCCAAATCCTGTAAATACAATAGGTATCTTATTAGATTCTGCAGATAATAATTTATTATATGAAAATATTTTAAATATTGCTTCAAATAATGCATGTAGTACCTATTCAACTATTGAATCAATATGTATTGATGGTACTGAAAATAAAATAATAAATAATTATGTTTCAACAACAGGATTCAATTATGTTTATGGTATAACATTAAATAAAGAATCTGATAACAATATTTTATTTAATAATATAATTGATTCAACTTCTTTTAATGTAGCTGAAGGTATACAAATTATTGAATCAAAAAATAATATAATTAATCTTAATTCAATTTTAAGTACTGGAAATATAGGTTATGGAATATACATATCTGACAATGGAAAATCTACAGCTTCAAATAACACATTAAATTACAACACTATTACAGTAGATTCTCAAATAGGATATGGTATTGATCTATTTGGTGCAGACAATACTCAAATTAAAGATAATACATTATCAATTGGTTCTAAATTTATGCCTGCTGAATTTGGATTAGGTATTATTGGATCAAAAATATATAATACTTCAATAAGTAATAATACAATTAAAATATTAAGTAACAGTACAAAAGAAATATCAAGTTATGATATTATTGATAATGTAGGTATAGGATTATATTCAGATTCAACAAACAATAACATTACTCAAAATGATATTTCTGTAAATAATATGGGAATTATTACTACTCATGGTATTGTTATTTCCAATTCTGATAAAAATACTTTTAAAAATAATGATATACTAGTGATAGGTCCTGAATGTAATATTGTTTATGATGAAGAATTTAATCCGAATCCTGCAAATACAACAACAGTATTAATAAATGGAAATAATAACTTATTATTAAATAATTATATTACTACTGAAGGTGGTCTTTACTACTGGTTAGACACATATGGAACTATTGAATCTATATTCATAGATGGAGACAATAATAAAATAGTTAATAATGATATTTACACTGATGGTGGAAAATATTCTTATACTATAGATGTGAAAAAAGGTACTGGTAATGAAATTTTAGCAAATTATATCACATCAAGAGGAATTTTATATTCTAATGGTATACAAATATTCATTAATGGTGTTAAAACAGACAATCAAATACTTATCGCAAATAATTCAATTGGTATTCTTTCAGTAGGTTATGGTTATGGAATATATGTAAATGGTAAAGGTGGAAATACCACAGTTAATATTTTAGATAATGAGATAAAACTTAATTCAAAAATAGCAAGAGGAATTGAATTATTAAATATTAATGGTAATGTAAATAATAATATTATAACTACAACTGTTAGTTATGAAAAGTTAGATTATACTATGGGTATAATTGGATATGAAATTACAAATACAATAATTAATTCAAATAATATTACAGTTAATGGAAAGTCCACTGAAAACTTAACTGATGATTATGATGTTGTTAAAGTTACAAATATTGGAGTTATTTTAGTTAAATCAAATAATAATTCAATAACTAATAATAATGTATTTACAAAAGTAGATTACACAATAACTATTGATGGAACAGGAAATAATATAACTAATAATTATCTTTTAGCTTATAAATTAAAAGGAGATAATTCAGTAAATGCAACTACAGGAAATATAGTTAAAAATAATTTACCATCAAATAATAAAACAGCTACCATTGTAAGTGCAGATAATATAGTAGCTTGTGCTGGTAAAAATGTTACATTTAGAGCTATAGTAACTGATGAATATGGTAACATGATTGACAGTGGAAAAGTAGTATTTAAACTCAATGGAAATACAATAGGATATGGATATGTATCTAATGGAATAGTAACATTTAATTATGTAATTCCATCACATTATTCAATGAAAAATTATATAATAACTGTTAAATATGGTGGAAATGACAAATATGAATCTTCAAGTGATGAATCAATACTTACTTTAGGTAAACAAGAAACAAGTATTGTAACTAAAGATATTGTATCTCAAGCTGGAAAAACAGTAACATTTACAGCAGCAGTTTCTGATCTTGTTAAAGATGTAATTGATAGTGGAAAAGTAGTATTTAAACTCAATGGAAATACAATAGGAACAGCAAATGTAATTAATGGTAAAGCATCAATTAATTATACTATACCATCAAATTACTCAGCTAAAAACTATACAATAACTGTTAAATACTCAGGTTCAAAATTATTAGAACCATCAACAAACAATGCAACATTATCTTTAACTAAAATAACAAATATTGAAACTAATGTAGTTTCATTTGATAATAATTTAGTTAATGATAATCAAACATCAGTTGGTTTAATTTAAACCAACTTTTTATTTTTTTTTATTTTACTTATATGGAAATTAAAATGATTTTTTACAAATAAATGCAATATGATCTTTTTCATATGGATCTAGTTTTATTTTTTCAAGAATTTTCATACCTGATTCTTTTAACTTATGCTCTTCTTCTTTAAAAATAGTATTTGGATTCTTAGTAACATCAATACTTCGAGCTTTAATCATTATTATGCATATTGTATCTTCATCTGCAAAAAGTTTAATATTTTCAAGAAACAATTCAGTTTGTTTAGATTGAGCAACATCAGAATAAATAATATCAACACATTCAACCAAATGCAAATAATTTAAAGGCTTAGTAGCATCATCCAAAATAGGTAATAAATTATGTCTAGTTTTACAAACATCAACTAATTCCCTCATCATAACAGGTGCAAATTCCACACAATAAATTCGTCCATTACAACAAATATCAGATAAATGTGAAGGAGTAGTACCAGCACTAGCTCCAAGATATAAAATATTAGAATTTTTTTTAAAAGGAAAAGTACTCATACCTTTTAATATACAAGAAGCAAGTTTTGACCTACGTGGATCCCATAAACGAAATTCACCATCCTCATATTCAATAAGTTTTTCACCATAAACCTGTTTTTTTTGATCAATACTTAATGTTGCTAAGTGATCATCCATAAGGAAAACACCATCAAAAATTTCTTCAATATTCATTTAAAATCACCTCAAATAATCTAATAAAAATACTCTCCTTTTTTAAGTTTTTTCTTTGTACGATTTTTCTTTTTACCTTTTTGTTTTTTAACTTTCTTCGATTTCTTTTTATCAGATTTATATTTATTAGTATTCTTTTTTGAACGAGATTCAAAAGGATATCTTTTTTTAATATCTTCAACTTGTTTATCAAGATTAATTTTTAAATCTTCATTAAAATCTCCAGAAAAATAATCTATACGTGCAGCTATACTTATTTTAGTTGCTACAGCTCGGGAAATTTTACCTCTAACCCACCAATTTGAACCTCGAACATAAGGATGTTGATAAATTAATCCATGCTTAGGAGGATTATCTCCTGTTTTTAAATGTCTAAACATTGCTTTTTCAGCACCAATAACCTGAATAACACTAGCAGGTAAAAAAGCAAGATCATGTAAACTACGAGTATGACTTATAAGTTTAGCAGCTAAATTTGCCCCAGCAATATTGTAAAGATTAGGTGCTATTTCCTTAATTTTAACATCAATAAATTCATTTAAATCTTGTTTTGATTTTTGAAGTGCTTTAATTGATTGTGCAAATCCTTGAATAACCAACCTATCAGACAAACTGAAATTTACACCAGGTTTACCATTTACTTTAATATGAGTACTAGTTAAAATATTACTTTCAACAATTTCTTCATAAGAAGAATAATCCGAAACAATAGTGGTATACAATTCATGATTATGTAATTTATTTAACTCTGGAAAATATGGAGTATACCATTCCCTTAATCGTTCAACAAGTTTACCAGTAGCATCATCAATTTCTTCAAGAGATTTAATTGTTTCTATAATCATTAAATCATCTGATTTAGAAGATTTAACAATTTTTTCTTCAGCTACTTCAATAAATACATTATTTAGTAAATTATTAATATCTTTAATATATTCAAAACCTGTTTCATCAATAACTTGATTTACAATATCTGAATAATTTTTACGAAGATATTTACCCCCATCATTTACCTTTTGAATAATAAATTTATCATGATTTTTTAAAGATTCATATATTGAATTATGATTATTAGTTTCAATATACAATTCAGAATATTTCTTTGAATTACGATTAAGAATTCTTTCTTCTTCATTTGAAATTATATTTTCATTAATTTTACTAATACAATCTATTATATTATTTTTAGAAAACAACTCATAATCTAATAAAATATAATCTGAATCTAATAAGAAATAACCAATATTAGAATAAGTAATATAACATTTCATACAACAATATTTGTAAATATTTATTAATATTAGTTTCAGTATTTGTATTGATTTAAATAAACTTTTCCCAATTGTATTTATTTCTAATAGAACCTTAAATTTTTATGAAATTTATCAATATGATTCTAGACAGGTTATAAATAGATAAAAAATGTCCGACAAAAGTCATTTTTTTAGAAAATTTTATTATTCTTTAATTATTAAATTAGAAATTTTTCTTAGTATTTTCATTTAACAATTTTTGATTTTTGTCACACATCTGAAATTAAAAAAAAAGAAGTTATTCAGGGATTATATATGAAATCCCATTTGTTTCCCCAAATATTACATCAACACCATATGTTTGTTTTATATCTTCGGAGGTTAATTCATCCATATTTCCACTAACTATTATTTCCCCATTTTTTATCATTATAAATTTATCACAGTATCTAATAGCAAGATTTAAATCATGCACTATCATTAATGAACTTATATTCTTATCTTTTGAGATTTTATTAATGATTTTCATAACATCTAATTGATTTTTTAAATCAAGCCCACTTGTAGGTTCATCTAATAGTAATAATTTAGGTTCTTGAACCAATGCTCTTGCAATAACAACTTTTTGAAGTTCTCCTCCACTTAATTCATCAAGATATCGTAAAGAAAGTTTTTCTAAATTTAAAAGTTTTAAAATATTTTCTGTTATTTCAGTGTCTTTTTGGGACAATGTCCATTCAATATAAGGTTTTCTCCCTAAAAGTACCGCATCATACACTGTCATATAACCTTTTTCTAAACTTTGTGGAACATAACCAATCTTTTTAGCAATATCTCTTGTTTGCATCTTATTTATATCTGTATCTTCAACAAGAACTGTCCCATCAGAGTAGTTAAGAATTTTATTTATACATTTTATAAGAGTTGTTTTTCCTGAACCATTGACTCCTAATATAGAAACAAAATCTCCTGATTCTATATTGAAATTTATTTCTTTAATTATTTTAGAAGAATCATATGCAAAACTTAAATTTTTTACTGAAAGTACCATTATTATCACCCCTTTATATTTAATTTCCTGTTTTGATTAAAACATATAAAAATACTGGAACACCTAAGAACGCTGTTAATATACCTACAGGAATAATGATTGGAGGTATTATTATTCTTGATATTATATCTGCAAGTATAAGAATTATTGCACCTAATATTGCTGAATACAGTATTAAAAACCTATGATCAACACCAATAATACGTCTCATTACATGTGGTGCTATTAAACCTATAAAACCTATTACTCCAACAAAAGATACACTAATTGCAGCTGTAAGTGATGCAACTAAAAGACTAACCATTCTTAATTTATTAGTATTTATACCTAACCCTTTAGCAGTTTCTTCTCCACTTTCTAAACTATTATAATCCCAAACATGGTACATGAAATAAATTAAACATGGTACAAATACCAATAACATTATCCATGCATCATTCCATACTGCTCTTTCAACATCCCCAAATGTCCAAAAAACAATTGTTGATAATTGAGCACTGTCTGCAAAATATTGAAGTAACATAGTTCCTGCTGAAAAAAGAGAACTCATTGCAACTCCAGATAGAATCATTGCTGTTGGAGTAATATTTCTAAGTCTAGATAATAATACTATCAATAAAACCCCAATCATTGCACCTAGGAATGCAAATAATGATGTTAAATATGGATTATTCATAATGAAAATATTACCTGATGCTGAAGATAAACTTCCAGCACCTAATACAACAATGGAAAATGCAACTCCAAAACCTGCACCTTGTGATATCCCCATGGTGTAAGGACTTGCTAATGGATTTCTTAAAATTGATTGCATAATACAACCTTCAATCCCCATACAACATCCTACAATAATTGCTACTACTAATCTAGGAATTCTTAAATTCCATAAGATAGCACTACCCTCCATATTTCTATTAAATAAGCACAAAAATATATCATTCCATGATAAATTTAATGCACCTATTTTAATTGAAATTATTGAAATTATAGTTAATATTATAAATAATACAATTCCCACATAATATTTACTTCTAATATATTTCTTATATTTTGAATTTATATCATTATTCATTTTATCATACTATTACATTTTTTTAGCTATTATCATCTTAGCATTACATTTTTTTGAATATGGATTTGAAAATGAGTTTTCACAATAGGTATCTAATATGGAAAGTCCTTCTTTTTCCAAATAAGCTAAATAATCATTATAATTTAAATCACCTTTAAATGAATACATATTTTTATTTTTAAAGTCACCTTCATTTAAATTTGCAAAGTTCCATTCTAACATTCCTAAATAATCTTCTAAAGTATTTTCTTGATTAACATTACTAGATTCATTATTAAAACACTGCTTAGTTATATACAATCCACCATTATTTAGGCTTCTAATTGCTTTTTTTGCTATTTTAGGATTTTTTCCACCTGGATTATATGATGAAAATATAATATCATATGATCCTTTAAAGTCATCTGTATTAAAGTCTCCAGATATTGTTTTAACTGTTGAATCATATCTTTCAATAAATTTTTGTGTTTCTTTTACAACAGTTTTTAAATCAAAAACATAACTTTGTAAATTTGGATTTAATTTACTCATAGCTATCGAGTATAATCCATGCCCTCCACCTATGTCTAAAGATGTTTTTGCATTTTTAAATTCAGAATAATTATTTATTATATCTGTTGTTCGTTTTAATTCCCCAAATAAACATTCAAATCCCATTCCATTAACAACATTTACAAATACTTCTTTGTCTTGTAGAGTAATGTTTCCTTTTAAAGTATCTTCCAAATTATACCACATATCTAAATGTCTACACATTGTAAAAAAATAATCCATTATTGAATATGGTGAATTTGATCTTAAGTAAATATCACCTATTTCAGAATTTTTATAATTATCATTATTTTTTTGAATATATCCTAGTTTTATAAGAACATTTAATAGAATTTCTAGTTTTATACATTGAATCCCTACTTTATCAGATAAATCATTTAAAGTTATATCTTGTTCTAAAAAATCATATATTCGCATTTCCAAAGATGTTTTTATTATATTAAAAATTTTAAAATTATAACCGTAGTTATTAAGTTCATTGAATACTTTTTCACTATCTGGAGGTAAATTAAATAAATCCATGAAATTTCACCTTTTTATTATTAAAAAAAATATTTAAATTGAAAAGTTTTTTTACTTTTCTAAAATATTAAAAATTACTTTGTATTGTTTGTTGA
>JAUNXU010000008.1:0-34367 GCA_030539615.1 Methanobacteriaceae archaeon
GAGAAAACAGCAAATACAACACAACAACAAAAAACATAACACTAACAATAACAAACACTATAAATGAATTTTCATCTTTAAAAACATCTATCAATTATATGGATTTTTTAACAAATTATTTAGAAAATAATAATGAATTATTAGCAATGATAAACTCTAATAATGATTAATAAAATTTTTTAAATAAAATAAAAAATTTTAATTAGGTTAAATAGAAAAAAGGTTAATTTAAGAGACAAATATTTCTTAAATTTTTTAAGAGTTATAATAAATTAATATTTTTCTAAACCTATTTTTTTATTAATTATAAAATTAAAATAAAAGTAATAAATAATAAAAAAAAATAACTATTTTTTAATAATTTACAAATAATATACTAAAAAATAATATTAATTAGAATTAAATTCACCAAAAATTATTTTACACTATTCTCATTTTTCAATTACTATCTTTTTATTTTGCACTATTTTTAAGAATAATTTAATAAGAGATTAAAATAGATATATTAACATGCATTACTATATACACTTCAAAAAGATATAAAGATAAAAAGAGAAAAAAACAAATTACACCTATAAAAAATTAAATATCTTAAACTTAATTAAGATAACTCCAAGTTAATTTTAATAAGGAAATTCAAGTAATTAAATAAATATTTTCCCTTATTTTCTTTCAATGGAGGAATGATAAGTTCAATATCAATAAAAAAAGCATTTTAATCTTGTCAATTCTTATAATATTTTTAGTAGGGTTAAATGCTGTAAATGCATCAAATGTGACTGATAATAAAAATTTAATAAAAGAATCATCAAATGATTCAATAGATAAAACCCTTACAGAAAATAGTATAACTGGTATTGAAAAAGAAACTCAAAGAAAAGACAGTATAAGTTTCAGAAATACTGGAGAAATTTCTGATTCAGAAGACTATAATGACACATTCCAAAATACAATTTATGAAACTACCTCTTGCACTGTTACAGAAGAAAGTAATCTAATATCTACAAATAGGTCTAATGATTTAAAAGGTACAATTCAAACAAATTATCCAGAATCATATGATCTTAGAAATCTTAGTTACGTTACTTCAGTTAAGAACCAAATAAACTCAGGTAGTTGTTGGGCATTTTCAACTTATGCTTCCCTTGAATCATATTTATTAATAAATGACAATATAACATATGATTTTTCAGAAAATAATTTAAAAAATTTAATGGGTTATAACTCAACTAAAGGTACTGATTATCATACCAACTCAGAAGGTGGTACTGAATTTATGGCAGCTGCTTACTTAACTCGTTGGTCAGGACCAGTATTAGAAAGTCAAGACCCATATAATGCTACAAATGCTCATTCAGAAGAAATGAATGCGACATATTATGTTCAAGATATTGCATTTTTAGAAAGAAGAGAAAATGCTTTGGACAATGATCAAATAAAATATGTATTATTAAATTACAGTCCTGTTGCTGTAAGCTTATATTATGGTAATAATTACTTTAATTCTTCATCATATAGTTATTATTATAGTGATACTGGTAAAGCTGCAAATCATATGGTTGCAATAGTAGGTTGGGATGATAATTATAATGCTAGTTTATTTAAAGTAGAAGCTCCAGGTAATGGTGCTTTCATTGTTAAAAATAGTTTTGGAACAGGATTTGGTGATGAAGGATATTTCTATATTTCATATTATGATAGTGCTCTTGCAGGTTATAACGATTTAGCAGAAGGTAATATTGGTGGTTTTGCAATATTAAATATTGAAGAAACAGATGTTTATAAAACAAATTATCAATATGATATTTTAGGATATAATCTTGGATGGGGATATGATTCTGAAACAGGATGGTTTGCAAGTAAGTATAATTCATCAAGTAATAATCCATTAACAGCTGTTGCAACATATTTCTTTTCAGAAAATTCTGAATATTCACTATATGTATATGTCAATGAAGAATTAAAACTTACACAAAATGGAACCATAGAAATACCCGGATATAGAACTATTGAATTAACCACTCCTGTATTATTAAATGAAGGAGATGAATTTAGAGTTGTAATAAAATCAACAACACCAGGATGTAATTATCCAATACCTGTTGAAGCACAAATTGATAAATATAGCAAAGCAACATCTAATCCAAATGAAACATTTGTTAGTAAAAATGGGGTTAATTGGTTAGATGTTTATTCTGCTAAAGCCAATGCTAGTATATGTTTAAAAGCATTTACAGGTTATGTGTCCAATTTAAGTTTAACTACGACAGCTAATACAACCACATTTAATACAGGCGATTCTGTATTATTTAATATAACCGTTAGAAATTCTAATGAAATTTCAAGAGAAATAAATATTAGTTCAGTATTAGATTCAAATATTAAAATAATAAACTATAACATATCTTCAGGATCATATAATAATATAACAAATATATGGTCAATAGGTTCAATAGATACAAATGAATCAGTTTCCCTATTAATAAATACAATAATAGGCTGTACTAATAATGTAATAACAAAATTCAATTTAAATACAAAAAGTTATAATGAAAACAATGAAACATCTTCAGAAATTAAATTAACCATAAAAAATATTCCAACAGATAATACCGTTACTTCCATAAATTTATCTTCAAATAATGCAACAATTAATGATACAATTAAAATAACCGCAATAGTAACATCAAAAAACAATATTATTAATGAAGGTGTTGTAATATTTAAAATAAATGATAGAATAATAAGAATAGTAAATGTTATTAATAACAAAGCAACATTTGATTACACAGTAGAAGCAATTCTTAATTCAGGAACATACAATATAACTGCAGAATATATGGGTTCAAAAACATATAAACCAAGTAATTCCATTACTCAATTTACAGTAACAAAAGTTAAAACAAACCTAACATCATTTGATATCACAACATTACCAGGACAATCAATAACATTCAAAGCAATAATTAGTAATGATATTAACAACACTACAACTGGAAAAGTTTCATTTAAATTAAATGGAAAAACAATGGCAACAGTAAAATTAGTAAATGGTAAAGCAGAATTTACTAAAAGAATGCCTGAAACAACTAGTGCAAAAGATTATGTAATAACAGTAGTATATAGTGGAAATAGTAAATATGAATCGACTAGAATAGAAAAAACTTTAACAGTAAATTGTTTAGAGCCCATAATTACAACTAATCCAATAACTCATGAAAATCAAGGCATTATAAATTTCACGGCTACCATAAAAAGTTCAAGTGGAATCACTGCAAAATCAGGAAAATCAACATTTAAAATTAATGGAAAAAGTATTGGAACAGTAATTGTATCAGATGGAAAAGCAATATTAAGTTATAATATTTCAAAATATAGTGCTGGAACATATACTTTAACTATAACTTTCAGTGGAAATGGTCAATTTACAGAATCAAGAATAAATTCATCAATGAATCTTGTAAAAATAAGTACTGAAGTAAATTCAAAAGATACTGAAAATCAACTAAATGAAAATATAAGTGTTCAAAGTGAAGTTTCAACTAAAACTGGAGAATTAATCAATGGCACATTAATTTATAAAATTAATGGAAAAACTTTAAAACAAGAAGATGGAGAAACAATAAAAGTTGAGGTTATAAATGGAATTGGAACATTAGAATATCCTATTCCTGAAACATGGACTGCAAATACATATAATTTAACCACTAAACTAATTGAAGATTCATATTATTTAACATCAACAACTGAAAGTCAAGTGAAATTAGATAAAATACCAACAATATCCATAATAAATAATATAACATCAAAAGCTAAAGAAACAATTGAATTAACAGCATATGTGACTACTAATGATAGTGAAAAAGTAAACTCAAAATATGTTATATTTAAAATCAATGGACTTACTTTAAAATATGCTAATGGTACACCAATACAAGTATATTTAGTAAATGGAGTTGCAAAACTTAATTATACTATACCTTCAAGTTGGAGTGGTACTAAAACTATCTCTGTAAATTATTCAGGAACAAGCAGACTTGAAACTAGTAAATCTGAAGGTACATTAATAATTGTAAAATAGTATTAAATTAAAACTAACTCCCTAAATTCTTTTTTTTAATAAATCGAAAGTGAAATAAAAATCCAAATAAGGTTAAATGAAAAGACTATGAAAAGTTTTTATTTAACAATTGAAATAAAATTTTCTAAAAAAAAAATGATTTTTGTCAGACACTTCAGTAATATTCTTTTTCATTGTTTAACTTTATAATATTATTAAAATTTAGTTATACATATATAATAATATATTTAATAATTATTATAGGTTAAAAAAATGATGGAATATTCTGATAAATATATACACAATCTTTTACATCCATGGGTAAGTAAATGGTTTAAATCAAAATTTGAAAAATTTACTGATGCTCAAAGACAAGCAATACCATATATTAATGCTGGAGAAAATATGCTTATTTTATCCCCAACTGGATCTGGAAAAACATTAACAGCTTTTCTTGCAATATTAAGTGGATTAGCAGGATTAGCACAAAAAAATAAATTAGAAGATAAAGTTTATTGTATTTATATTTCACCATTGAAAGCATTAGATAATGATATTTATAAAAATTTAGAAGAACCTATACAAGATTTAGATAATATAGCTGGAAAAAAATTGAATATTAGACATGCTGTTAGGACAGGTGATACAACTTCTTATCAAAAAAATAAAATGTTAAAAAAACCACCTCATATCCTTATAACAACTCCTGAAACATTATCAATAATATTAGTAGCTCCCAAATTTAGAAAAAAATTAAGAGATGTGAGATATGTTATTATTGATGAGATTCATTCATTAGCTGAAAATAAAAGAGGAACTCATTTAAGTTTAACTTTAGAACGATTAGAAAAATATACTGGAAATTTTACAAGGATTGGATTAAGTGCTACAGTAAGTCCTCCTAAAAAAATAGCTGAGTTTTTAGTGGGGTTTAAATGGAATAAACCACGACCGTGTAAAATAATCAATGTAAATTATCAAAAAAAATTAGATATGAAAGTGTTATCTCCAGTAGATAATATTATTGAAACAGATCAAGAAACTGTTACAAAAGAAACTTATAAATTATTAAATAATTTAATCCAAAATCATGAAACAACTCTTATATTTACTAATACTAGAAGTGGAGCTGAAAGTGTTTCTTATAAATTAAAACAAATTTATCCTAATAATTATAATAATACTAATGTTATGGCACATCATTCATCATTATCAAAAGAGATAAGATTAGATACTGAAACACAATTAAAAGAAGGAAATTTAAAAGTTGTAGTAAGTTCAACTTCATTAGAATTAGGAATTGATATTGGTTATATTGATCTTGTAATATTAATAAGTTCTCCTAAATCAGTATCTAGAGCCTTGCAAAGAATAGGTAGAAGTGGACATAAATTACATGAAAAATCAAAAGGTAGACTTATAATTGTAAATCGTGATGACTTAGTTGAATGTAGTTTAATATTAAAAAATGCTAAAGAAGGAAAAATAGATGAAATAAATATTCCTCAAAAATGTTTAGATGTGCTTGCTCAACATATTTATGGATTGGCAATAGAAGAAAAACAGAATATTGATCATGTATATATTATATTAAAACAAAGTCAACCATATCATAATTTATCAAAAGAAGAGTATTATGATGTATTAAATTATCTTTCAGGAAAATATATTGAACTTGAACAAAGATATGTTTATGCAAAAATATGGGTTGATTATGATATTAGACAATTTGGAAAACGTGGAAAATTAGCAAGAGTATTATATTCAACAAATATAGGTACAATACCAGAACATAGTTATGCTAAAGTAAAATGTGCAGGAGATATTATAGGAAATATTGAAGGAGATTTTCTTGAACGATTAAAAAAAGGTGATACATTTGTTCTTGGAGGAAAAACATATACATTTAAATATGCTCGTGGAATGACTGCTACTGTAACTCCTTCAACTTCAACACCTACTATACCTTCTTGGATATCTGAACAACTTCCATTAGCATATGACATTGCAATATCTATACAACAATTTCGAGCAGTTATTGAATGGAAATTAGATATTGGTAATTCAGAAGAGGAAATAATTGAATATATTAAGAAATATTTATATTTAGATGATAAAGCAGCACATTCCATATATTATTATTTTATTGAACAATATTTGTATTCCACAATACCTTCAAAAAAGAAATTGTTAATTGAACATTATACGGGATTTGGAGGTAGGAAATTTTTAATATTTCATAGTTTATATGGTAGACGAGTAAATGATGCTTTATCAAGAGCAATAGCATATATTATAGCAAAAGAGTATCATCAAGATATAACAATTAGTATTGATGATAATGGTTTTTATTTAAGTTCTGATTCAAAGATAAGTGGAGAACAAGCTTTTAATGAATTAAATTCTGAAAATATTGAAGAAATTCTTAAAAAAGCAATTGATCAAACAGAACTTCTTGCAGGACGATTTAGAAATTGTGCAAATAGATCATTAATGATTCTTAGAAGATATAAAGGAAAACAAAAAAGTGTTGGAAAACAACAAGTAACAAGTAAAATATTACTTAGTTTTGTTAAAGAATTAGATGATGAATTTACCATATTAAACGAAGCAAGAAGAGAAGTTATAGAAGATTATATGGATATAAAAAATGCTAAAAAAGTATTAAAATCTATTGAAGAAAAAGAAACTATAATTAAAACCACTAATACCATTATACCAACTCCATTTGCATTTAATCTAGTTTCAAGAGGATATCTTGATGTATTAAAATATGAAGATAGATCTGAGTTCATAAAACGTATGCATAAAGCAATAATAAATAAAATTAAAGATAAAAAAAGAAAAGTTAATCAATGATTTTAAAAGAATGCATCAAGTGTTGATGGTTTATTACTTTTTAAAAATTCTTTTGGTGGTTCCATACTTTTAAATTCCATTTGTAAAGATTCTAATTCTTCAAGTGCATCTACTGTAATAGCTGGTGCAACAATGATTCCTCTTACAAAATCTTTATTATCTAAAAAACAATCCACATATCTTTTTAATTGTTTTACTGCACTCATACCTGCTTGTCTACTTTTAAATTCCAATATCATTAAATGATCTTCTTTATCAACACCCATTAAATCAATAAATCCATTATCAGTTTGATATTCTCTTTTTGTTGGCCTAAATCCATGTTCAATTAAATCTGGTTTTTCATAAGCTAAATCTACCATATGTTTTTCATAACCTCTAATTTCTAAATCACAAATATCTTCACAGGAATAATAAGATACTGTGTAAAATTCTTCAAATCTAACAATTAATTCTTCATATGGTTTATTATGAACACCTATTAATTCAATAGAATCATTTACTACTTTTAAAACATTTTTTGTATTTGGAGCTTGCCAATTTACTGGTTCAAGATTATATTCTTGATGTATCATGAAAGATCCATCTTTTTTAAGTATTATCACTCTATCACCAGATGCTAATTTACTTCTAGCACGACCATTATATTCTACAGTGCATTTAACAACAAGTATTAATAAAGATTTCTTATTTAATCCATCTTCTAATAATTTTAATGCTTCTTTATTACTTGGATTATTAACACATTCATAATTTAAAATAATTTACACCTTCTTAATAAAAAAATAATAATAAACTCGGTTATTTACAATATATAATATATTTTAAAAAAGAAATATAAAATAATTGTCATTAGTTTTAAGCTAAATAATAATTAATAATATAAACAATATAAAATAATAATAAACTAAGAAAATAATTCATATTTAAAAATATATGGAGTAATAATAAATTATGAGTAATATTATAACAAAACATCCCATAATTCCTATTTTAATAATTGCATTATTACTATCATACATTACACCTATAAACTATATTATATTATTATTAATTATAGGACTTATTATAGGATATATATCTGATAGTATTTTTAAAAGTATTATAACAGGAACATTATATGTAATTTTAAGTTTTATATCTTCTTATCCAGGAGCATTATCTCTTGCACAATATATGCCAAATATTGATATACCAGTAAATTCTACTTTTTATTCAGTAGCAACAAATTTATCAATATTAATAATTATACCAGTTTTAATAGCTATTATTTTAACAACAATAGGAGCAATTTTTGGAAAACAACTTAAAAAAATAACTAGAAAAAATAATCCAAAAAAAGATAATAAAATAAAAAAGAAAGAATATATTACTCAAAAGCATAATTATAAGAAAAAACCAACAACAAGAATAGATAAAAAAAAGAAAAATCGAAAAAATCAAGGAGATGAATAAATAATGGTAAATATTATAATAGTTGGATCTGGAGCAGGAGGAGCTACAGTAGCCCAAACTTTATCTAAAAACCCGAAAAATAATATAACAATAATTGAAGCAGGTCCACAAGCTAATGTTCAGGAATCATATAAATATTACAAATCTTGGGATTATGAATCAATTGAAATTTTATCTACAAAGTTAGTAGGTGGATCAACAACTGTGATTGCTGGAAATATGATACCTACTTTAGTTACGGAATTAATGATAAATGGTATAGATATAAATCCACAATTACATAGTTTAGAAGACGAACTAGATATTGTTCCATTACCTTTAAAACATACAAAAAAAGGTACTCAAAAATTAATAGATGCTTCTAAAAAGTTAGGATTACATATGGGACGTATGCCTAAAGCCATTAATAGTGATAAATGTATTAATTGTGGAAAATGTGCATTAGGATGTCCAATGAATGCAAAATGGAGTTCAATAAGATTTATTAAAGAAGCTGTAGTTGAAAATGCAAAACTTATTACTGACACTCCTGTTATTGGATTAATAGTTGAAGACAATAAAATAAGAGGTGTTAAAACAAAAAATAATACATATACTGCAGATATTGTTATTTTAGCTGCAGGTGCTCTTAACACACCATTATTATTACAAGATATTGGGATTGATGCAGGACATAATCTTTTTGTTGATCCATTTGTTACTATAGGGGGAGTTTTACGAGATATAAATCAAATTGAAGAAGTATCAATGAATGCTTTACTTGATCTTAATGGAATTGTAATTTCCCCCCATTATAGTGGTATTTTAGAAAAAAAAGTTGAAAAATTTGGTGCTAAAAAAGAAGATATTTTAAGTTTAATGGTTAAAATTAAAGATGAAAATAAAGGCACTGTAAAAAATGGATTTATCCATAAAGGAGTATCATCTGATGATATTGCATTATTATCAAGAGGAACAGGTATTGCTGGAAGTATTTTAGTAGAAGCTGGTGTTGATCCTGAAACAATTGTATCAACACAAGCTAGAGGTGCTCATCCTGGAGGTACTGCTGCTATTGGAGATATTGTTGATTCTAATTTAATGACTGAAGTTGAAGGATTATATGTTAGTGATGCAAGTGTATTACCTGTTGCTCCAGGAGCTCCACCACTTCTAACTATTATGGCATTAGCAAGAAGACTAGGAGAATATATTAATTCTCTATAGTTATTCTTTTTTTATCTTAGTACAAGTTTCATATACTTTATCAACTAATGATTCAATATTAATTTTTTCTTCTGTATCTATTACTAAATCAAGATCAGCATTTGTTTCAGGATATTTTGGTACTGCACTACAACCACTATCAGGCAATATTGATATTTCATAAGTTCCTATTTGTTTTCCTAAGTTTTCTATTTCTATTTTATCCATACCAATTAAAGGACTAAATATTGGCATATTACAGTGATATCTACTTGCTTGTATATTAGGTAATGTTTGAGATGCAACTTGTCCTATACTACTTCCATCTACTATTGCTTGACAATTTCTATCCTTAGCTAATTTTTGAGCTACTTGATACATTCCACTTTTACATAAGATACAAGTCATTCTTGGAGGTGCATCAATTTGTACTTGTTTTAGATAATCACCATAGTTAACTACAAATGATTCTATTTTAGATCCTACAGAATATTTTTTTAATTGATTTATATTAGATATTACTTTATCCATATCTCCACTTGTATAAGGACTATTATTAAAATGTAATATACTTACACTACATCCTCTTTTTAACATTGAATAAACTGCTACTGGAGAATCTATTCCACTAGAAACAAGGACTAATACTCTTCCTTGTGTTCCTACAGGTAATCCACCAAGACACTGTATTTTTTCATGATAAAGATATGCTTTATCATCTCTTATTTCAACATATAATGTGAAATCAGGATTACTTAAATTTACTGGAGCATTTGTCTTTTTAATTACTACCGATCCACAATATCCTGCTATTTGTTGACTTGAATAATTATGTTTTCCAACCCTTCTACATTTAATTGCAAATGTTTTTTTAGGATCAAATTCTTTTTCTTCTAATAACTTATCTATTAAATCTTCTATTGTTTTTGTAAGAATTGATTTTTCAGCTACTGTTTCTATTATTGGACTATATGATACTATTCCAAATATTTTAGTTAAATATTGATTTACTGTTTCAGGTTTTTCACTTGTTTCTAATATCATTCGTCCTTGATCAATATCTATTTGGGCATCTAATACTGTTTGTATATTTTCTGATAATCTATTTTCAAATTTTCTTCTAATCTTTGGACTTTTTACACCAATTTCACCATATCTTATAATATATTTCATTAACTTAAAATCCTCCTTTTTAATCTATTATTTGCATTGGAAATAGTTTTTCTTCTGCTTTTTTAATATGAAATAAAGTTATATTATTCTCTTTTGCTATTTCTTTAAATGATTCTATTAAACCTTCAGAAAATTCTTTTCCTAAATATAGTCCTTCTGGTTTTTTAAATTCTTTTATAATTGTATCAGGTAAAATATTCTCTATTTTCTTAAATTGATTATTAAGATCATTAGTTTGATATTCTGTATCTTCTATTATTGTTTTTAGATCATTTATTAATTTTTTATAATTATATTCAAACTTATTAGTGTCTTCTTTCATATAATTTTTTTCTTTAATTGTTTTTATTTGTTCAGTTTCAAATATATCCATAAATAATTCATTTAAAAGTGGATCTATCTGTTCATAAAGATTATCACTTGGTTCTTCATATATTATATATACCCATTCTTTTTCTTCAAATAATAGTTCTTTTTCTTCAAATAATGATGCACAATGATGATTATATGTTGATTTAGTTATATTATCATCCTTATTTAAGTATAATAAAGGAAATATTTTATCCATTAAAAACATATTTTTTGTATTTAATTCTTTAAAATCATAAGTTATACAATAACCTTTTTGATTATTAGCATATTTTTCCCATATTTCTTCTGAATTATAAGGAGTAATAAATTTTGTTGTATATAAACTATTTCTATATAATTTTATTGTAAAATACGTAGTTACTATTACATAAATTATCTGATTATTTATAAAATCATTAACATGATCCTTCCATTTTTTAATATCTTCTTCATCCATATTTTGTGTTTCTTTTTCAAATACAATTTTCATTATTGTAAGAAATGGAAAATGAGATGAATATATTTTATCTTCTTCTTCTTTGGTTAAAAAATTAGGATCTTCATGATTAAGTCCATGAATTTGATCTTTTACCAAACCATTTAATTCAGATATTATTGCTTTTTCATAATCAATATCTAATATTTCTTTATTATAATCTTTTACTAGAGGTGCTTTTGTTAAAGTCATATTTCCATTACATAACTCTTTTAATAATTCTATACTCATATCAACTTGATATTTTCCAATAACTGGTGAAAAATGTTCTATCTTTAGTTTATCTGCTTTTTTTAATTCTTCTTTATCTTGAAAATTTTCTGAAAATATTTTAAAAAAATCTATTTTCCATTCTTTATTTATTGCACTATCTAACATATGACTCTTTTTTTCCTTTTTAAATTGTTTAATGAATTAATATAAATTTTAATATATTTATTTAATATTATCTATGTTTTAAATTATTGTTAAAATTAATTAATTTTCATAATTTTGTTATAAGATTAGCTAAATGATTTAATGATCCAATTTCATATACCTGAGCACCTACTTCTTCATAATATTTAACTGCACTAGTTTCATTATACCATAAATTTTGACTTTCAGGATTTAATATAATTACTTTTTTTGATTTATTAACTATTTTTTCTAGAATGTCTGCACTTAATGGTCTATTATTTTCTTTCAAACCATTCCACTCACGACAATCACTTAAAATTATTACATAACTTTTATTATTTATTGGAGCTTGTTTATAAAATTCATTAAAAGCAGAGTACATATCTGATTGTCCATGAAACATCCTATTTTCTATACGAATCTTCCTTATTTCTTCATAAGAATTTTTATAAGTTGTTTTTTTTAATAAATCAGTTATATTAATTATTTTATTATCAAACTCATATGCTTGCATCTTATTAAATGATCTTTTAGATGCATACAATATTACAAAAAACCAACTAGTTATCCAATCACAAGATCCACTAACATCACTTAAAAATATGTGATTATGATTTTTTTTAGGTGGTTTTGATTTAATAAGAGTTATTAATTTACCTCCATGTTTTAAATTTGACCTTAAAGTTTTTGATATATTTATCTCATGCTGTTTTGATAATTTTTTTCTTTTTATTCTACGATTAGCTATTTTAACTCCTAATTTATAACATAAATCAAAAATCCTTTGATCAAAGAAGTCTAAATCATTTATATCATATTCACTTATCTTTTGATCTATTACTCTTTTTTGTTCTAGATGTGGTATTAAACCTATTTCTTTTAAATTTTGAATATTTTCAGGATTAAATACCAATTCTGTATCTGATTCTGGATAATTTTCACCTTCTTTTTTTATTTCTTCTTGTTTATAAGGAATATCCACATAATTTTCAAATAAGTCTTCAAATACTTTTTTAAACTTTAATTTATCCTCATGATCTTTTACATATACAGATTCTAATGAATTAAATAATATTTCAATATTATCTTCAGGAACTATCTTTAAGACATTACAAGCTGTTTTAGTACTTCTTATACTAACATCCATTCCATTATTTCTAAGGAGATTAGATAAAGCTATTATTTTCTCATTTTTAATACTCATTTTATTTTTCTACTCAAACTAATAATTTTATTTATATTGTCAATAATTTATTTATATAATTTAATACTATATTTTATTATTAATATAGTATAATATATAATTATGAAACGTTTAGTTATAACAGGAACTGGTAGTGGTGTTGGTAAAACTACAATTACTACAGGAATAATGAAAGCCCTATCAGAAGAATATAAAATTCAACCATTTAAAGTTGGTCCAGATTATATTGATCCTTCATATCATACTATGGCAACTGGTATTCAATCTCGTAATTTAGATTCTTTTTTTATGGATGATGGTCAAATAAGACAATCATTTATTAATGGTATGACTGTATCAAAAGCTAATTATAGTATTATTGAAGGTGTAAGAGGATTATATGAAGGAATTAGTGCTACAAATGATATTGGAAGTACTGCTTCTATTGCTAAATCATTGAATGCACCTATTATTTTAATTATTAATAGTCGTAGTCTTGTAAGGAGTGCTGCTGCAATGACTCTTGGATTTAAAGCATTAGATAAAAATGTTCAAATAAACGGAGTTATATTAAATAATGTGAAAAGTAGATCACATTATCTTAAAACAAAAGAAGCTGTTGAAACATTAGCTAATACTCCTGTTTTAGGTGGAATTACACGTAATGAAGAGATTAGTATAAAACAAAGACATTTAGGACTTATACCTGCAGTTGAAAAAGAACAAATAAAAGATTTAATTAATAGCTGGGGCAAATTAGTTAAAGATAATATAGATCTTGATAAGATAATTGAAATTCTTAATAATTGTGAAAAATTATCAAAAAATACTAACCCTATTTGGAATAAAACTATTAATTCAAAAGTTAAAATTGCTGTTCCATTTGATGAAGCAATAAATTTTTATTATAAAGAGAATTTTGAAGCATTAGAAGCTAATAAAGCACAAATTAAATTTTTTAGCCCATTACATGATGAAGTTATGCCTGATGCAGATGCATTATATTTTGGAGGAGGATATCCAGAAATATTTAAAAAAGAATTGTCTAACAATTCATCAATGATTAAATCAATACAAAAGTTTTCCAAAGATAATCATCCAATTTATGCTGAATGTGGAGGATTAATGTATTTAACTAAAAGTATTGATAATGTTCCAATGGCAGATATATTCCATTATAAATCATGTTTAACTAAAAAAGTCCAAGGACTAAGTTATACTATAGCTGATACTATAATAGATAATCCTTTATTAAAAAAAGGAGAACAATTTAAAGGTCATGAATTTCATTATTCTAAAGTAGAATATACTGGAAATAATAATGATTTTGCATTTGAAATGAAACGTGGAAAAGGTATTATAGGAAAATATGATGGTTTATTAAAAAATAATACAGTTGCTAGTTATGTTCATACACATACTGCTAGCTGTTTAAATTTTGCAAATAATTTTATTAATTTAGCTAAAGAACAATCAAATAGACAATAATAAATAACCGATAATAATTCAAAAAAAAAGGAGTCTTCAAGATAATATGGTAGTAAAAATAGGAATAATTAAAATAGGAAATTTAGGAACATCACCATTATTAGATCTTGTGTTAGATGAAAGAGCAGATAGAGCAGATATTGACATAAGAACCATTAGTTCTGGTGCTAAAATGGGTAAAATACAAATGGAATATGTATTACCAAAACTTAAAGATTTTAATCCAAATTTTATAATGTTTATAAGTCCTAATCCAGGATCAGCACAACCTAGTACAGCAAGACAAATCCTATCAGAAACAGGTATCCCAACAATAATTATTGGAGATAAACCTGGAGAAAGTATAATTGAAGAAATGGAAAAACAAAATTTAGGATATATTATAATACGTGCAGATCCTATGATAGGTGCTAGAAGAGAATTTTTAGATCCTACTGAAATGGCTCTATTTAATGCATATGTTTTAAAAGTTCTTGCTATAACAGGAGCTTTTAGATTAGTACAGGAAACTATTGATAAAGTGATTCATGAATTTAATAATAATAACACAGTAAAATTACCTCGTGTTGTTGTTACTGCTGAAAAAGCTGCAGAATATGGTGATTTTGATAATCCTTATGCTAAAGCAAAAGCTATTGCAGCATATAGAATTGCTACTGAAGTAGCAGAAGTTGATATAACAGCTTGTTTTAAAACTAAAGATCCTAAAAGATATATTCCACTTGTTACTGCTGCTCATGAAATGATTCGTTCAGCTGCAAATCTTGCTTCAGAAGCTCGTGAAATTGAAAAGAATAATGATACTGTACTTCGAACTCCCCATACAAGTAACGGTAATATTGTTCGAAAAAAATCATTAATGGATAAACCTGAATAAAAAAAGTATTTAAAAAAGATTAATAATTCATAACTGAATAATTAATCAATTATTTATTCTATTCCATGCATTAGATGTATTATTCTACCTTTAAATATAAATGCAAGCATACCTATAAATGCAGAAACTATTATAAATATTAAGAAAAATGCTTCTAAATTAGGTATTGGTATCAATCCCAAGAAATATGGTGTAGGATTACCTGCAACAGGATATAACCCCGCTGTTAATGCACCAATTATTTCTGCTACTGCTGTTGCCATATACCAGATACCCATCATTAAAGAAGAATATCTTACTGGGGATAATTTTGCAACTAAACTCTGTCCTGTTGGAGAAATACATAATTCTGCTACTGCTTGAACTGTATTAACTAATATTAAATAAAATACCGGTATATTGAAAATTCCATTATCTGCTTGTATTCCTGCAGGAAGTATTATTACAAATGAAACTGCTAACAATAACATTCCAATTCCCATTTTTATAGGTATTGATGGTTCCTTACCCATATCAGATAATTTCATCCATAATCCAGCCAATATTGGTGCAAATAGTACTACTCCCAAAGGATTTATACTTTGATACCACTCCAATGGAAATGTTATTCCAGCTATTGTTTTTGCCATGAAACTTTGTGCAAAATACATTAAAGATGTTGCACTTTGTTCTGAAGCTGACCAATACAATACTGTAAATAAAGCCAACAAGAATATTGCTTTTATCCTATCTTTTTCTATTTTTGTTAATTTAGTTTTTGATTCATGCCCTAATTCTTTTTCTTTTTCTATTAATTTTTCTCTTTTTGATTTAGATGAAGGTTCTATACCTACAAGATCTCCTTCAGGACTTATAACATATTTATTTTTAAATACTGTAAAAATTAATAAACCTGCAATTAATCCCAATCCAGATAACAAGAATCCATATTGATATAATTCAGGATGTGTTGTTCCAATTAAGAGCCCTATTATTATAGGAGATAAAAAGGATCCAATATTAATTCCCATGTAAAATAATGTAAATGCTGAATCTAATCGTTCATCATCTTCAACATATAAAAATCTTACTAAAGAAGATATATTTGCCTTAAAAAAACCATTACCTATTACTAAAATCAATAATCCCAATATTAAAAATATTTCTTGTGTTGAAAATATAAATGATGAATGTATCGGTATTTTTACTGCAGGATTATACAATGATGCACTAAAAGTTAAAGCAAATTGACCTAGTGCCATTAATATTCCACCAATATAAATTGATTTCCTATTTCCTAAATATTTATCAGACAAATATCCTCCAAAAACAGGAGTTAAAAATGTTAAACCAGTATATACACCAAATATAATTGATGCAAATTCCATAGAACAGTTTAAGACATTTAATGCAAATAGAAACAATAAAGCTTCCATACCATAAAAACTAAACCGTTCCCACATTTCAAGTGTCGATAAAACATACAATCCTGGTGGATGACTTTCCAATTATCCCACCTCTAAATGTTTTTATTATTCAAATTGTTTTTTTAAAAAATAATTTTTTATTATATATATTTTTAATTTAATTTTTTAGTAAAATAATTCTTTTGTAGTTATTTTAAGATTTAAATCAGTTTTTATTTAAAATTATTCCTATTTTCATTATTTTTTTATTATGTAATTTTTTTGAAATAATTTATTAAATTTTTTATATTATTTCTTTTGTACTTAATATTGAATCATGACTTATTTTTGTTGCATCATTTAATGAACGAGCCAATGCTTTAAATATAGCTTCTGATTTATGATGATCATTTTCACCACTGACTTTAACATTTATATTCATCAACCCATTATTAGCAAATGATTCAATAAAATGATATATATTTTGAGAACTCAAATCACCAATTTTCTGATAAGCAAAAGAACCTTCAAAAACTGTGTAAGATCTTCCACTTAAATCAACAGCAACTGTTGCAAGAGATTCATCCATTGGAAAAATACAATATCCCACCCTATTTATACCAATTTTATTCCCAAGAGCTTCTTTAAATGCATCACCTAAAACAATACCCACATCTTCAACTGTATGATGATCATCAACATCAATATCACCAACAACTTTTAAATCAAGATCAAAAAAACCATGACGACTAAATGTTTCAAGCATATGATCAAAAAATCTTACTCCAGTACTAATATTACTATTACCATCACCATCAAGATTTAATTTAAGAGTAATATCTGTTTCTTTAGTAATACGACTTTTATTAACAATTCTATCAGTCATTATAACAAAACCCTCCATTAAAAATTTTTATCTAATCATATATTAGATTATGATCTTCTATAATCTTTACTAATTTATCAATAAAACATTTAAAATACTTAAATTTAGAACTATAACTTTGTATAAACTTAAGATCATTTCTATTAAATACTTTAAACAATATAAGACAGATTATATAAACAATACAACCTAATACAGAACCTACAAACATACCTAAAATAGTATTAGGAATTAAAAAACACACAACCCCCATACATATATTAGCAAGAACTATAAAAGCAATGTTTTTAAGTGGTAATTTCACACCAGTAACTTTAATAAGTAATAAAACAATTATTATCATTAAAAACAAAGTTGCAATACTAGTACCAATAGCAGCACCTATAATACCAAAAAATTGAACTAATAAAACATTTAATAATAAATTTACTATAGTTCCAGATACTAGAATATACATTGGAAGTCTAGGTAATCCAATACCTTGTAAGATACTACATGCAATCATGAACACAGTATAAAATGCCATCCCTATAACTAAAATACTAAGAACACCACTACTAGGAATATAACTAGTACCAAATAACAACACAAGTAAAGGCATTGCAAAAATAGAAATACCAACACACAAAGGTAATACAACAATAATACTATATCTTATACAATCAAGAATATAACGTTGCAATAACTTTTCATTATGTAAAGTATGAGCTTCTGCTACTGCAGGTAATAATATTGTTGATACAGACAATGAAATTATAAGTGGTATGCGAGAAATAGGATCTGCAGCTGTATAATATCCAACATCACTAGTTAACATAAAAACACCAATAATTAATGTTCCAATATCATAAATAGCAATTTCAGACAAAGCTGTAATTGCAACAGGTATAGCAAAACGTAACAAAGTAACAATTAATTTAAGTTCTTCATGAAAAGATAAAAAAGAATCATCATATTTACCTAACATAGGGACAATATAATGTCTATAAATTAAAATAGCACTGATAGCTGATGCAACAAAACCACCCGCAGTTCCAAGAACACCACCAACAGAATAAAATCCTAAACTCACAAATATAACTGCAAAACATACAATGAATACTTGCTCTATCATACGGTTATAAACTATATATTCTGCTTTATATAATGCTTGAAAAGCTCCCCTCAATGCACCTACAACTACACTAAATGGAGTTATAAGACAAACAGCTCTTAAACACCATACAACTTCAGGTTTATTAAATATAACATTAGCAATCCAATCAGAAGAAAAAAGAAGAATAATACTTAAAATTATTGCCATTACAACCATGAACTTAGTGGAAGTAATAATAACTTGTCTTGCCATCTGTTTATCATCTTTTGCATTATATTCTGCAACATATTTAGCAATAGCTGGAGGTAACCCCCCAGCAGATAATATTTGAAACATTCCCTGAAATGGAAAAGTTAAACCTAATAAACCATAGCCTTCAGGTCCAAGCATCCTACTCATTAAAACACGATAAACATATCCTCCAATACGAAAGATAATATTTCCAATAATTAATAAGAAACTTCCTCTGAGTATTTTAGAACCTGCCATTTATTAAACCTTAATCTTTTTATTTTTTTTATTTAAAACATTTCAAAAATAAAATTCATTATATTATATTATATAACAATAATTATAATTATTTTATGATTTTAAAAAAATCATAACAAAGTTATATTTTATATTATTTAAAACTATTTTAATGAGTCTTCCTAAAAAACAAACCCATATAAATTATAAAAATGATAACTAATAATATATTAAAGAATAGAATACTATATATTAAAAATCAATAAAAAGGATCCTATAAAATGAATACTAAAGAAATTAACATTTTTTCACCAGGAATAGTCATACTACTAGTACTGATATATTTAATAGCCTCTATTGTAGGATTTTCATACAACATAAAAGGATTAACTGGAGTTAACAATAAAACAATAATTGTAATTTTATTTGGATTAATAGCATATAGTATAGGAATTTTAATAGCTAAACAAACAAACAAAAAGTATAAAATAAAAAAATCAAATTTAATAGAACGTATAACTTCAAAGAATATAATATTATCACTAGTAATAATAGGAATCATTTTACAAATAATAAATTTCATATATCTTGGTGGAATTCCATTATTTAGCGGATATCTTAAAGCAAAAGCAGCAACAAGAATATGGTTATTATCTTACCTAATATTTTTACCTTCTATAAACATATTATTAGCAAAATATTTCAATAAAAAACAGTACATTCTATTAATATTTGGATTAATATTATTTTCATTAACTGGATATAGAACAACTGCTATAGCAATATTAATAAGTGCTTTAATAACAATATATTACACCCAAAAAATACCATGGAAATATATTTTATTATCTATTCTTGGAATAATTATTATACTTCTCGGTATAGGATATATTGCAACTCAATTTATAGAATGGCAAACTTGGACATTAAATCCAATAGAATTATTATTTTATAGAGCAGGATACACATTACAAGTATTAAATAATGCTATAATGTTAGAAGCACAAACAAATGGACAATTATTATACAATACACTAACTGGATTTTTAAAATCAACAGATCCTAGGGCAATAGTAGGACAAGTAACTTTAGGTTATTTTCATTCAACAACATCAACAATATTTGGACCAGCAATATTAGACTTCGGTATACCTGTAATGTTAATACAAATGATGGTTTTAGGATTTATATTAGAAACAATATCATCCATACAATTAAAAGAAAAAGGATTATTCACCGCATTATACGCCATATTAACAGCACACACAATTATATGGATAGAAACAGGCCCAACAGATTTAGTAATATTTTTATTCTTCTTAATTACAATAATAATAACCATATTTAGTATTAAAACAAAGGAGGGTTAATAATATGAAAATTGCAATAGTAGCTGAAACAGCACCTGTAAAAACAATTATTCCAATAATAGAAAATATTAATGCAAAAATAATCTCATTAACACATGACATAGGATCATACCAATTATTAGAACCATATAGTGAAAAAATACAACCAATAGGACAAGGTCGAAAAGGACAAACTAAAAGAAGTAACTTCACCATAGCAAGACTAGTATTACAAGATACTTTAAGAACTATGAATGCATTAAAAAAACAAGAAGATATCGATTTAGTATTAACCTGTGGCAATGCCGGAGATGCAAGAAAAGGAATATTAACATCAAAATTATTACATATTCCATGTTTACATATAGAACAAGACATATACAATCCAACAGAAATGTTAGCATTTGCAAATTTAATAACAGTACCTAATAAACAACATGAAAAAATTATAAAGAAAAATTATGGAATAAAAAATACAATAAATATAAAAGGATATCCACAAGCAAAATATGTTTCACAAGCCATATTAGAACCTGAAGAGGAAGTATTTAAACAATATAATACAAATGATTTTTATGTATTAGTTCTTGGTGGAGATACAAAAACGAAAGATATTAAATCAATAATAAGAGAAGTAGAACAATTAAACAAAACAATACTTATAATCCCATTTAGATTTAATCCAGAATATGTAAGGCAATTTATAAGAAAGGAAAATATATTTATTATTACTGAATTTGTAGATTTATTAAGTTTAATGAGAGCATCACAAGGAGTTATCTATTCTGCAGGAATGGGAATAACTATAGAAGTAGGAGCATTGAATATACCTGCAATAAAAATATTAGGATTTCATAAAAAACATGCCAGTATTGATTTAGCAAGAAGTCTTGGAATAAATGTTATTAATATCCATCAATTAACAGAAGCAATAAATATAATGAAACCTACAAATGGAAAACAATTAATACAAAATGGGGATAAAGCAAGTAAAAAAGTAGCAGAAATAATAACAAATTTCCAATTATTTAATGGAAAAAATGGTGGAATAACCAGTATGAAAAAAATATGGGATGAAAGAAAACAATATAGGTAATTTTAACCTATTCCACAGTAAAACCTATAAGAACAGACCCTAAAGAATCTTCAGTAGAATATCCATAATGTTTAAGGAAAAAATCATTAGTATCTGCTGATGGAATTGCCATAATCATATCTTTAACATTTGATAAATCAATATCACCCAATATTTTAGAACCTACTTCTGATATAAGAAAATATTGTTCTTCAGCTTCCATTCCAGATACATTAGTAAATGATACAAAATTATCAGATATGAAATAAACATCATCCCTATTACGATATTCTTCAAGTTCATCTTCATCATATACTTCTTCACCAATTAATTTTCCAGATTTTGTTAATAATTCTAAAGAAGCCATAGGGATAGCTTGTACATCATTTCTCTTTATAATAACTGCAACATACTCTGATTCAAAAGCATCATTTAACCCTTTATTAACTACAGGTATCATTTCATCAAGCCGTCTTAATTCTATTTCCAATATTCTTTTTTTCATATCATCAGATAATATTTCAGATTCAACAACAGTATTATCCTCTTTAATTTTCCCAATAATTTGTTCTGGATCGTTATACATTAAAAAAATCACCAACATACTCTTTATAAAATGTGTTAATTATTAATAGATTTATTTTGCTAAATATATATTATTATACAAATATTATTTAAAACAACATCAAAAAATAGTATTATATCTCTAGGAACATTATGAATTAAATTATTAATTTAAGAAATTAAATAATTTTTATAAAATTGATATAAAGAATAATTATTAAAAATAAAAAAAGAAAAAAAAAGATATTATGTATGTTAATGCGTGATTAGAATTTAATTTTAACTACTAATTCGATATCTTCACCTTTAACTGTTTTTCTACCTGCATGTTTTGCAATTTTAACAGCTTCTTCTGAAATTTGCATACCGATTTCTTCAAGTTCTTTTGTAAGTTCTACTTTTGCATCATCACTAATTCTTGCAGCACCAGCATTTTTTAATAGTCTTCCTACTGGAGCAATTGGTAATTCAGACATAAACATTTCACCTCCTTAATTAATTAATTAATAATATAATCCCATTAGTATTTAAATGTATCGTCTTCTTATAATATTTAAAAATAGTAATTACATTAGTTAGATGTAGAAATATAACAAAAATATGTGAAAAAAGTTTGATAAATAAAAAAAAATATAATCCCAAAATAAGAATACTAAATAAACATTTATTAAAATATTAGTTGAAAAATGAACATTTTAATATACATAAAACTAATTATTAAAAATAACAATTAATTTGTTAAATATGTGACATGATAATTATTGTAAAAATAGTTACATAGACTAATAAAAAAATTTATTATTAATTAAAGCGGGGTGAATAGACGGGTGGTGTCTATCCACCCCTATGAAGAATAAACTGGTGGTTGTTTAAACTCCATATTTATTTTTTTATTTTTCTTATTATTTAAATATTATTATTAAAAAAAATATTATAATGCTATTGGACCATTAGCTAAATCTTTACCATATAAAATATCAGATATTTCTTCTAATTGATCAATACCCCTAACTTCATGTGCTTGTAATGGAATTTGAGCAATATGTTTATCATGGAATTTATCTTCAATTGTTTGAATTCGTTTTTCTTGTATACTACGTCTTGATTTACAGAAATCACAATGTTGATCATCAGGTTGTATTTGATTTATAATTATACTATCAGCATATATATCAAATTTTTTCATTGCATCCATAGCTCTTTCAGATTCTATAATAGACATTTCTTCAGGTATTAATACTGTTTTAAATGATGTTCGATTATGATCAGACATTACATCTCTTGCTTCTTTTATTTGTTTTTTCATTTCTTCTAATTCAGCCATGCTTTGTTCATCATCAATATCATCACCCATAAATGGTATTATATTTTTAAGTTTTTTAGCCATAGACCCTAATTGTTTTTTCATTCCTATCATTTTTCCCATCCAGGAATCCATCATTTCAGGGAAAGATAATAATCTAAGAGTATGACCTGTTGGTGCAGTATCAAATATAACTACATCATATTCATCTGTTCGCATATACTGTAAAAATTTATCAAATGCTGCTACTTCATCTATTCCTGGAGATGAACTCATCATATCCATTTGTCCTTGTAACATTTGCATTTCAGAACTAAGTTTTTGTTGTTGTTGTAATCTTGCTTGATACTCATCCATTGCTCTATCAGGATCTATTTCTATTGCTTCTAAATTTTCTTTTATTGGTGTTGGTACATGTTTTATTATCCTATCAAAAGAATCACCTAATGAATGTGCTGGATCTGTTGATATGATTAAAGTTTTTTTTCCCTGATTAGCACACCATAAAGATGTTGCAGCAGATACGGTTGTTTTTCCAACCCCACCTTTGCCTCCAATGAAAATAAAAGTTGTTTTCTTTTTATTAAATGATACTATTTCACTAAATGCCATTATAGTTGTTCTCCTTTTTTGTTTTGTATTATTGTTGTTATTGTTAAGTATATCCATATACTTTCTTTTTTTGATATGTGTATAATTATACATATGTCTTATTTAATTATTATTACCTATGGTATTTAAAGTATATGGTAAATAAAAAACAAGTTTAAAAATAGTTTAATGAATTAAATAATATTAAAAAGAAGATCATATTTTCTGTTGGCCATAAACTTCTTTAATAAATGTTAATTTCTTAGCAATATCTTCATTTTCAGGATCTAAAATTAAAACTTTGGTTCTCAATGGTTTATCTTTCAATAATTTAAAATATTTTACTTTACTGTAATTAAATCGTATCTTTCCTTTATTTTTTCCAGCACTAAGAACAGAATCACCATAAACATCAGACAATTCCCCATTAGGCATACAAGTAACAATTAATGATTCTATTTTTAGATTAAGTTTATTATACAATATTACAATAAAATAAGTCAAACAAATTTTCTTAGTTTTATCATTTTTAGTGTAAAAAGTAGGTAAATTACCTGAATATTCCCGTGATTTTGCACCTTTGACTGAAAATTTTCCTTTATAACTATTTTGATTATCTCCAACAAAAATATTCTTACTAAAATCACCAATATTATTTATAGTAACTGTTTTTATATCAATATGAACAAATGCATTGTATGTTTCAAAAAACATGTCAGACCCTATAGGTGAGGAATTAGGTTCGCCAAATTGATTAAAAAGCCAATAAAAAATTCTTTCAGATCCTGTAGCAAAATCTGAAGTTTCTTTTCCTAAAAAATCTTCCCAATCTGATTTTATAAGTTCTTTTGTATTAAATCCCTTTAACATTTTTTGCTTATCTACCTGTAATAGATAATAAATTTGTTTTAAATATTCATATTCCCAAAATTCTATTTCTTCTAGTTTCATTTTAAATAATCCTCTTCATGATTTTGCTTTTAACATTTGTCTAGTACAATCTGCAATTTTATGGGCAAGTTTCACAGGGACCGCATTACCTACTTGTCTATGCATAGAATTAAGACTACCTTCAAATACAAATTCATCAGGAAAAGTTTGTAACATTGCACATTCCCTTACAGAAAGTCTTCGTTTCTTATTTATATGTATTTCAGGACTAGTAGCAGTTATTGTATCACTAGGCCTATTCCAATTTGTTATACGTAATGATTGCTCAAATACTATTTCTTTTTCAACAAGATCAGTTACATATTTATCATATTTATTATCAAAATTAAGAATTTTCTTAAGTTCCCACCAGTCATCAACAGATGGTATAGACCCGGAATTATTATCTTTTCTAAACCAATGCCCTGCAGTATATTTATATCCTAAATATTCATCTATTTTCTTAACACTCCAATCAGATTTATTTTTCCAATAATTTAAATAATCACAAATATCCGCTTGATTTACGTCATATTTTCTTTTCCAAAAAGTATCTGCAACATTAGTATAAGCTATGTGATTATAAATTGTCCTTTCATCTACTTTTATGGGATTATTTGTAATTTTTATATTTTTTAAAAATCCTATAGTTTCATTAGTAGTAATGTAAGGTTTTAAAGACTTATTTTCTTCTAAATTAGAATCAAAATCTTCCAAAGTAAGTTGTTTAGATTGTTTTTTGATATTAGTATGTGTTTTAGTAGGGAAAATATTCTTAATATCAATTCGATTTCCTAAAATTATAATTCGTTCTCTTGCTTGAGGTACCCCATAATCAGCAGCATTTAAAACTTCAATATTAATTTTATATCCTATATTTTCAAAATCTTGTTTTATCATTTTAAGAACTTTTCCATTTTCCATAGAAAGAAGTCCCTTAACATTTTCAGCTAGGAATATTTTAGGTTGTTTGTCTTTTATTACCCTGAGCATTTCTTTATATAAAAAATTACGTTTATCATTCATATTTCTTTTTGTATTGGCAACTGAAAATCCTTGACATGGAAACCCACCTATAATCACATCAGGATTATTTGGAATGTTATCACTGTCTATGTTACAAATATCTCCAAGAACTATGTGATCCCCTATATTTTTTTTATAAGTGGATACCGCATCTTTATCAAAGTCATTTGCCCATTCAATTTTGAAATTAGCTTTTTTAAAACCTAAATCCATCCCCCCAGCTCCTGAAAAAAGGGATATTACTGAATAATTTTTCATAAAAAATACACTTCTTTAATTTTTAAATAGTAAATCATTATAATAATATTTATATCAATTATATATATTATATTTCACTACTTGACAGAGTTAAACTATAAACAATGTATTATAATTACCTTTTATAAACTAGAAAAATATAACAAAAATAAATCATTATGTTACAATAAACATATAAAAAAAACTTACACCACTATATAAACCTTTAACAAAAAAGAGTATATATTTTTAATTAAATAGATATTAAATAATTAAAGAATTTGTATTGGAGGACAATCATGATAAAATTACCTGAAATTGATGTTGATGAATTTATTGAAAGAGCTTGTGAATTTATAAAAGAAGTAGTAGAAAATTCTAAAACAGAAGGAGTAGTTGTTGGATTAAGTGGTGGAATTGATTCAACTGTTATTGCTTATCTTGCTGTAAAAGCTTTAGGATCTGATAAAGTTAAAGGTTATATTTTACCATCTGTAACTACTTCAGATGAAGATTTATTTGATGCAAATCTTATAAAAGACAACCTTGATATTGAAGCTAGATTAATTAGTATTGGTAATATTTATAATGAAATGGTAAAATCTTGTGAATATGAATCTACTCCAAAAAAGAATATAGAACTTGCTACTGCTAATTTCAAACCAAGAATAAGAATGTCTATATTGTATTATTATGCAAATTTATATAATTATCTTGTTATAGGAACAGGAAATAGAACTGAACTTGAAATAGGATATTTTACCAAATATGGTGATGGAGGAGTTGATTTATTACCAATAGGTGATTTATTTAAAGAAGATGTTTATGCAGTAGCTAAAGCATTAGAAGTTCCAGATCCAATTATTAGAAAAAAACCTACTGCAGGTTTATGGCCAGGACAAACTGATGAAAAAGAATTAGGAATGATTTATCCAATTATTGATAGAATCTTATATTTATACCTTGATGAAGGATATTATGAAGAAGATATTGCTGATTTTTTAGAAATACCCGTTTCTGAAGTTGAAAGAATTATAGGAATGTTTAATAATGCAGGCCATAAACGAGTAATGCCACCAATACTTTCTAGAAATGAATATACTGAAGAAGAAGATGAATATAATATATATATTGAAGAATGTTAAAAGATGATAAATATTCATACTTTTAATTTTTTTAAAACAATACACTTATCTTTAAATTACTTTTTTTATTAATTATAATATTTTTAAACTATTAAATACATATATATTTTATATACATATTAAATTTTAAAAAATTTATTTTCATTATATATTAATTATTGATTTTTAGAATTTAGTTTTATTAATATTATTCATATGGAAAATTATACCAAATTTTATGGATTATTTAAAAAAAAGATTATAGGAAATAAAAATAATGGTTACACAAGATATAGAATCAAAATGGCAAAAGAAATGGGATGATGCTAAAATTTTTGAATCAAACCCAGATAATAGAGAAAAAATATATCTTACAGTTGCATTCCCATACCCTAGTGGAGCAATGCATGTAGGACATGGACGAACATATACTGTACCTGATGTATTTGCAAGATTTAAACGTATGCAAGGATATAATGTACTATTTCCTATGGCATGGCACGTTACAGGAGCTCCTGTAGTTGGAATAGCAAAAAGGATTGAAAGAAAAGATCCATGGACATTAGACATATATAAAAATATTCATAAAGTACCTGAAGATGAATTAACAAAATTTACAGATCCAAATTATATTGTTAAATATTTCAGTTCAGAATACCATGAAGATATGACTAATATGGGATATTCTATAGATTGGAGAAGAGAATTTAGAACTACAGATCCTCATTACAAACAATTTGTAAGATGGCAAATTAGACAATTAAAAGATAAAAATCTTATAAGAAAAGGAACACACCCTGTGAAATATTGTCCTGATGATGATAACCCTGTTGGAGATCATGATTTATTAGAAGGAGAAGGAGTGGGAATTAATGAGTTAACCCTTATTAAATTTGCTTATGGTGATAAATTCCTTGTAGCTGCTACTTTTAGACCAGAAACATTATTTGGAGCAACAAATCTATGGTTAAATCCTGATGAAGAATACATTACTGTAAAAACTAATGATGAAGAATGGATAATAAGTAAAATATCTTATGATAATATTATTCATCAGAAAAAAGACATGATTGTAAAAGAAGAAGTAGATCCTAAAGAAATTATAGGAAGTGCTGTTAAAAATCCATTAAATAATACTGATTTAGTAGTATTACCTGCAACATTTGTAGATCCTGATTATGCTACAGGAGTTGTATTTTCAGTACCTGCTCATGCACCAGCTGATTATATAGCATTAGAAGATCTTAAAAAAGATGAAGAAACTATTACTAAATATAACTTAAAAGAAGTTATAACTAACATTACACCATTATCTTTAATTGAATTAAAAGATTATGAAGGAATACCAGCAAAAAAATTCTTAGACAAATATAATGTTAAAAATCAAAAAGATCCAAATCTTAAAGAAGCAACAAATGAAATATATAAAATAGAACATGCCAAAGGAACTATGAATAAAAACACAGGTGACTACCAAGGATTAAAAGTTGTTAATGCTAGAGAACAAATAACAACTGATTTAATATCTAAAAATATTGGAGACAAATTGTATGAATTTGCTGAAAAACCAATAATTTGTAGATGTGGAAGTAAATGTGTTGTTAAAATATTAGAAGATCAATGGTTTGTAAAATATTCAGATAAAGATTGGACAAAACAAACATATGATTGTTTAAATCAGCTAGAAATAGTACCAAAAGAAATTAGGTCTAATTTTGAATATTATCTTGATTGGTTAGAAGATTGGGCATGTGCAAGAAGATTAGGATTAGGTACTCATTTACCATGGGATAAAAAATGGCTTATAGAACCATTAACTGATTCAACAATTTACATGTCTTATTATACAATAGCAAAATATATGGATCAAATTCCAGCAGAAGATTTAAATGATGCATTCTTTAGTAAAATATTCTTAAATAAAGAAGATTCAATAAATCATACAACAAATAATATAAGTCCTGAGTTAACTAAACAAATAAGTGATGAATTTAATTATTGGTATCCATTAGACTGGAGATTATCAGCAAAAGACCTTGTAGGTAATCATTTATCATTTTTCATGTTCCATCATGATGCTATATTTGATAAAAAATATTGGCCAAAAGGAATAACCATTTTTGGAATGGGCTTATTAGAAGGACAAAAAATGTCCTCATCAAAAGGAAATATCATATTATTAAGTGATGCAATAAAAATCTATGGTGCAGATACTGTTAGACTCTTTTTAATGTCCTCAGCTGAACCATGGCAAGACTTTGATTGGAGAGAAAAAGAAGTAAATGGAATACAAAAAAGATTAAATTGGATTCAGAATTTACCTGAAAACATAGAAGAAAAAACAGGAAAAAAATTAGAATTAACAAAAGAAAACAAAACACCAGTAGTAACTAAAACCATTAATAAATGGATAATAAATCAAGTAAATACTAGAATTACAAATGTAACTGAAGCTTTAAATAAATTCCAAACAAGAAAAGCATTACAAGAAGGATTATTTTTACTTAAAAAAGATATAGATCATTATTATGCTAGAACAAAAATATATGATAATGAAGAATATGAAACATTACAATATGTATTAAATATATGGATAAGAATTTTATCACCATTTATTCCATATACAACCGAAGAAATATGGGACACATATAGTACTGATGACACATTTATGTCATTGAATAATTGGCCAATCCCTGATGAAACAGTGATGAATCCAAAAATAGAAAAAAATGAAGAAATAATCCAAGATTTAGCACAAGATATAAAAGAAATTATTAAAATAACTGATAGTACACCAAAAACAATCCACATATACACAGCACCAGACTGGAAATATAAAGTATATGATATAGCTGATGAAATAGGTAAACCAGATATAGGTAAAATAATACAAACATCTATGAAAAAACAGGTATATGATAATAAAAAAGAACTATCACAATTTGCAACAAAAACAGGAAAATCATTTAATAAAATAAATTATGTTGGAAAAATTGATGAAAAAGAGATAATAGAAGATGCAAAAGAATATCTTGAAAAAGAGATAAATGCTGAAATCAAAGTATATCCTAAACCAGAATATGATCCACAAAACAAAGCTCGAAATGCTACGCCATATAAACCAGCAATATACTTAGAATAATATAATATACTTTTTCTTATTCTTTTTCTTATTATCGAAATATTTAATAAAAAGAAATAACATATTTATTTAATAGACTTTTAATGAACATTTTTAATTAAAAATAATAATATGCCTTGATAGTGTAGCGGATATCACGTGGGACTGCGGATCCCATTACCCGGGTTCAAATCCCGGTCAGGGCACTAAATTTTAGATCATCTCCCATTAATATAATTTTATTTTTAAAATAATTTATAAAAAATAAGGGTTTTCTTTTTATATTATTAAGAATTATAGAAGTATAAAAAATGAATATTACTGAAAAAGAATTAAACAAGTTTTTAGATGATATAGTTGACATTCATGGAGTAACTAGTCTAAATATACCTGAATTAATAGAAGAATATGGTGAAGACATTTGTTATTATCCTTATGCTATATCTGTTGGAATTTTAATGGATGAAAAAATCGTTGATCATATTCCACAAACAAGAAAAAATAAAAAATATGCTAGTGATTATGTTGATGAATATTTTGGTTCCATTGATATTATAAATGAAAAATCTGAAAAGATATGTGAATTTATAAAAAATAATGGTTATGATGCAACATATATTCGATTATCAGGTAAATGTAGAACTTTAAATCTTAAAAAGAAGTATGCTCAAAAAACTACTGCCAATCTTGCAGGATTAGGTTGGATTGGAAAAAGTGATTTGATGATTACTCCTAAATTCGGTCCTCGATTAACTTGGGCTACAATATTAACTGATATGCCATTAAAAATTAAAGAACGTATTAAATCACGATGTGGAGATTGTAATATCTGTACCAATATATGTCCTTCTAATGCTATTGAAGGTAAATATAATAGTAAAACTTGTCTTGAGTTTATTAATAATGAAATAAATAGATTAGGTTTTAAAATGATTTGTGGTATGTGTTTATATTCTTGTCCTTATGGACGAAAAATTAATGGAAAATATTTAAAAAATTAAAAGAAATAAAATTATTTTTTTTAGAGAAAATCTCTAATTACAGTAGTCATATCTTTATTATTATTTACAATAAAGCTTTTTTCATATTCATTACTTTTTTCAGGAAAATCTGACCTATAATGAGCTCCACGACTTTCTTTTCTTGCTATTGCAGATTCAATTATAAGATATGCTATTTGAATCATATTATCTAATTCTAATGTTGTTTGAAGATCAATATTATAATTTTCATCAGAACTAATTTTAACATTAGTAATTTTTTCTCTTAATTGATCTAATTTTTTAATTGCTGTTTTCAAACCTTCTTCATCACGAATTATTGCTACATGATCCCACATTATATTTTCTAATTCTAATTTTAAATCAGACGGTTTATATTTTCCATCGTTTCCTATAAGTGAATTTAGTAATCCTATTTCTTCTTGAATTGATTTTGTAGAATCATAATTAATGTTGCTATCTGTTTTTGAAGCATTTTCAGCTGCTGTTAATCCTGCTTGTCTCCCAAATACTTGTGTATCTGCTAATGCATTTCCACCTAGCCTATTTGCCCCATGTACACCCGATGTTACTTCTCCTGCAGCATAAAGATTTTCAAGATTTGTATTACAATTTTCGTCAATTCTTATTCCACCCATAAAATGATGTGCAGTTGGTGCTACTTCCATTGGTTCTTTTCTTATATCTATACCTATATCTTCAAATTGTAAAACCATTGTTTCAAGTTTTTCTTCTATTTGTTTTGAGGGTAAATGAGCTACTGAAAGATACACTCCACCATTGAATGTTCCTCTTCCTTCTTGTATTTCATTATAAATTGCTCTTGCTACTATATCTCTTGTTGCTAATTCCCCTCTTGGATCATAATTAGTCATGAATCTTTCATTTTTATTGTTTATTAAATGTCCACCTTCTCCACGTACTGCTTCTGTTATTAATACACCTTTTCGTGATTTTGGAGATAACATTCCTGTTGGATGGAATTGAACCATTTCCATATCCATTAAATCTACTCCAGCTCGGTATGCTATTGCATAACCATCCCCTGTTTTTTGTGCTGCATTTGATGTTACAGGATATAACCATCCAGCACCTCCAGAAGTTATTATTGTTGATTTTGCTTTGAATATCATAATGTCTGAATTTTTTTGTGATATTCCAATACAACCTAATACTTTTTTATTAGAATCATCTAATAAAAGATTAGTAACCATTATTTCTTCAAAAATTGTAACATTTTCTTTTATTAATTCTTGTTTTAATCCTATCATCATTTCATGACCTGTTTGATCACCTTGATAACAAGTTCTTCTATAACATTGCCCTCCAAAAGCCCTTTGATCTAATCTTCCATCATCTTGTCTATCAAATAAACATCCAAATGTTTCTAATTCTATTAATCTTTTTGGAGACTCTTTTACCAATTTATTTATTAATTTTGGATCATTTAAAAATGCTCCCCCTTTTAAAGTATCTTGTATATGTAATTGTAAAGAGTCTTCAGGATCTTTGTATCCAAATACTGCATTATATCCACCTTCTGCTAAATTAGTACAACCTGATTTAAATGCTAGCCCTTTAGTTACTATTGTTACTTTTTGATCTTGTTTACTTGCTTCTATTGCTGCTCGACATCCAGCTCCTCCAGACCCTATAACTAATATATCTGTTGTGTATTCTTTAATATTCATCTTATTTTTCCTCCTTTATAAATTTATCATATTTTTTTTTAGTTTTTCATTATTCTTTCAATTGGAAGTACTAATATGTCTTTCCCACCTAATTTTCGTAAATTGTTTATTGTTGTAAATACATCTGTTTCAGATATAACTGCATTTACAGATACCATATTTTCTTTAGAATATATTTGAGATATTGTTGGTCCTGACATTCCAGGCAATACTTTTACTACATCTTCTATTTTATCTTTATGTATATTTATCATGATTAGTTTTTTTCTTTCAGCTGTATTTACCCCTTCTATACTTGTTTGTACAGCTTCTATTTTATCATATTTTTCTTTTAAACTATTTTTATTTGCAATTAATTTTATTGAACTTTCAAGTATTGTTCCTATCACTCTTAAATGATTCATTTTTAATGTGGTTCCTGTACTTGAAAGATCAGTTATAATATCTGCTACCCCTATTAATGGTGCTATCTCTGTTGCACCACTTAATTCTAATATTTTAATATTTTTTCCTTGTTTTTCCATATATCTTTTTGTTATATTTGGAAATTCTGTTGCTACTGTAAACCCATCTTTAACATCATCCATTGAATATATTTCAGATGATTCAGGTGTTGCTATAACTAAATTTGTTTGTCCAAAATGAAGATCAGATAATATTTCAACATCTGAATTTTTTTCTTTAATAAGATCATATCCCGTCATTCCCATATCTGCTGCTCCATCAGCAACATATTCTGGTATATCCGCAGCTCTTGTAAACATTACACTGATTTCAGGATCAAATGTTTGTGAAAATAATTTTCTATTTCCATTATCTGTAAGTCCAATTCCTGCTTTTTCTAATAATTCTACTGAGGGACCACTAATTCTTCCTTTTGATGGTAAGGCTATGCGTATATTCATATATTAACTACTCCTAAAGAAATGATATTTATTTTTTTTTAAAATTAATTTGTTTGATAAAATTATGTGTAAATTTATGAGAAATCTTT
>JAUNXU010000008.1:34377-43185 GCA_030539615.1 Methanobacteriaceae archaeon
ACATATAATACTATTTTAGTTATTTAAAATATAACTATTTTATAGATAAATAATAAATAAAATTTTAAAAATTAAAAAAAAGGAACTTGGTAATAATTATGACAGTACTTAAAGGATATGTAATATCTGGAATGAACAAAGCATCAAAATTTATGGAACAAAAAATATACATGGATCAATTTAAAGAAAAAATAGGATTTACACCAATACCAGGAACTCTTAATATAAAATTAACTAATGGAGAATATATCTTAAATAAGACAGCAATAAATAAACTTCAAGAAATTAAAGGCGATGAAAATCATGGAAATGTATATTTTTTAAGTGCTCTTCTAAAAAAAGAAGGAAGTAATAAAAAAAAATTAGGAACTATATTATTTCCTATGAAAACTCAACATAAAAAAGATACTATAGAGTTTGTTGCTGATGTTTATTTAAGAAAAACTATGAATCTTCATGATAATTCTAAAGTTATACTAGAAATATATGATTAAAATACTAAAATTATCTTTTAATATTTTTATTAATGACCATAAATTATTTTAATTGATTTAACTAATTTAAGTTTAAAACTATTATCTTAAGATAAAAATTTAAATTGTTTTTAGTATATAAATAATAATTAATTTAAAAAAATAATTATATTAAAATTTATAATATATAATAATATTATAAAAAAGCCTCTAATTTAGAATGTAAAAACAAGAATAAATAATATTTTTTAAGGATGAATATTATTTAATTTGTAGTAGTAATAGACGAAAGAAGAATAATATAATACTTTATTAAAAAGCTATAAAATATGATATTTGATAATACATGGGGATAATAGAATGACTGATGATGAATATAATCTGGTAAATGAAATAATTGTAGATAAATCAATGATAAGAAAGATAGGTGAAAATCAATTTCTTAAAATAATTCCACAAGAAAAAATTGTCCAAATAACAACAATAGAACAAGAAAAAATAACCACACCAATAAAACAAATTGATGAGGTTGTAATAAATGCTTATCCAAATAAAATAATAGTATATGCTAATCAAAACAATGACAACAAATATGAAACTGAATGGACTACTATTGATAATAAAACAATAAATATACCACTATCTGATATTAAAGCCATTTATACTAGTTTACAAGAAAATAATGTATTAACTGTTGATAATATGCTTAACATATCTAATTCTATAGGAATGGTAATTAAACAACATACTTTAGAAGAAAAAATAGGTGCTATAAGAGACACATTATAAAACTGTATGTTAGGAAAGAAATAATAAGAATAAGAGGAATAGTGAAAATTTAATGATTAATGAAGCAATAAAAGCATTACAAAATGGAGAAATAATTTTAGTATATGACAATGAAGATAGAGAAAGTGAAACCGATATGATCATGGCAGCAGAGTTCATGACTACAGAAAAAATGACCACTATACGAAAAAATGCAGGTGGATTATTATGTATGCCCATATCAAAAGAAAATTGTGATAAATTAAAAATCCCATTTATGGTAGATATACTTAATGAAGCATCAACTAAATATCCTGTATTAAAAGATTTAACTCCAGATGATATTCGTTATGATGAAAAATCTGCTTTTACAATAACAACAAATCATAGAGATACGTTTACTGGAATTCCAGATGATGACAGAGCTAAAACTGCAAAAGAATTAGCATTATTATGTAAAAATAATGAACAAAATGAATTTGGAAAATACTTTAGATCTCCAGGTCATGTTACTTTATTAAGGGCAGAAAAAGATTGTGTATTTACAAGGCAAGGACATACTGAATTAACAATAGCATTATTAGAAATGGCTAATCTTGAAACAGTTGGTATATGCTGTGAAATGATTGGAGATAATGGTAAAGCCATGCCTACTGCAGAATCATTAGAATATGCAAAAGAAAATGAATATGTATATATAAAAGGAGAAGAAATAATAGATGCATATAAAAAATTCAAAAAAGAATAATATAATAATAACCTTTTATTGAATTTATAAAAAATATAATTTATGAATTTCTTTGAATATCTTTTCAAGTTCTTCTTTTTTTAATTTATAAGATAATTTTCTTATAATTTTTTTAATAATTATTTATTTTAAAAATATCTTTTTTTATTTTAGATGTTATATTTATCATCATAATTTTAGACAACCAAATATTATAATTTTAAATAAAAAAAAAGATATATTTTGAAGAATTCTTATTAATTTTTATATTTTGAAGATATTTCTTCAAATTCAAGATAACCTTTAAAGTTAACTTTTTCTGCAAGAGATATAAATTTATTAAGATCAAGATTTTCTTCTATAAGTTTTATTGCATTACTTGTAAAATCTTCCAATTGAAGATAATTTTCTGGAACAAAACCTGAATTATTTGATTTAACTTTTGAAAAAGACCATATACTATCTTTACTAATATTTGAATGAATATTAATATAATCTGATACTATTTCTACAATTTCTTTATCATAAGTCATGTTTAAAATAACACCTTTTGTTCGAATACCTAATTTCTTAAGAAGATCAATATGAGACTGTATTGTAATTCCTGCTGTTTCTATACCACCTTTATTTACTGAAGAAACCATTATAGTGGGAATATTTGCGGCATGAGCGATTTCTGCTGTGGAATATGGTGTTTTTTTATTAAGAAGTCCTGTTACAGCACTCATAACTCCTTCAATTATTACAAGATCATAGCCTTTATTTTTAATTTTTTCCAATACCTCTTTTAAATCCATCCATCCTATATCTCCAATTTTTATAGAAGAATATTCAGTCATTGGTTCTTTATTAATATAAAGTGATGGTGTAAGATCACGTATGTCAGGACCTATTTTTAACACATATGTTTGTACTCCTTGTTTTCTAAGAGCACCTACTATTCCTGCTGTAAGAAATGTTTTACCTGATTCAGATCCAGTTCCCACCATCATAATAACAGGTGGTATTGTATCTTTATTTAAATTTTTAGGAGTAAAATAAGTTTTAGTTTCTACTCCAATTTCATTAAATATTTTGTTTTGAAGAAGTTTATTTCTTTCTTTTATGTTTTTATAATCGTTTTCTGCTCCAATATATTCCAAAATATTTTCAACTATTTTAGGATTATTATCTAATATTCCATGTATAGATGTTCCTAAAATATTACCTTTATCATTAGATACTCCTGATAATACTCTCTCTGATTTATTTTTATAGTTACTTCTTTTTATATCAGAATATATTACTGGAACACTACGATTTTCTATTTTTCCATAGGTATGGCAATGAAATCCAGTAATTTGTGTATTTTTTAATCCTTTTGTAAATAAAGTATTATCTTCTACAATATCTGCTTTTACTTGATTAGTATTTATTAATGGATCAAAATCTACATCTAGTAATTTCATACCTTTTCTTATAATAGGACATGGCGAATTTCTCCCTACATTTACTTGATTTGATAATATTTGAAAACCTGCACATATTCCTAATATAAATCCATCATTATCATTGATTTTCTTTATTTCAGATTCTAGTTCTGGTGTGATGGATTTTGATTCCATTATACTCCCACCAGGTATAATAATTCCATCTAAAGTTTCATGTGCTAATTTTCCATTTTCCACAGTTCCATCAGATTTAACTATATTTGTTGGAAGATATCCATAGTTTTCAAATAAAGGTAATGCACCTTTAACATTTAATAATCCTATATTATACATTTTTATCCCTCGTTAAATGATTTTAAAAAATAAATAGTTGTTAGTTAAGTTTTATAGATAAAAAAATTAAAAAAAATAATTAAAATATTATAATTTACATTAATTCAAGTGCAGACATTGCAGAAATAATTTTATGATCTTCTAATGCTTTAGCTTGTAATTGTAAACCTACAGGTATATTATCAACAAAACCTGCATTCATACTAGCTGCTGGAATTCCAGTTATATTAGATATTACTGTTAAAACATCATATGCATACATATCCATTGGATCAAGTTTATCCCCTATTTTATGTGGAATCATTGGTACTGTTGGACTTGCTATAAGATCTACATCTTTTAATAATGTATCAAAATCATTGTGTATAAGTGATCGTGCTTGTAATGCTTTTTTATAATATTTACCACTGAATTCTTTTTGACTTATATATGATCCTATATGTATACGTCTTAATACTTCAGGACCACAAACTTCTTCTATTCGTTCACCATATTTACGTCCATCATATTTTCTAGTTGCAGAGAAAAATTCAACATAATTTATAAGATAATATGTTGGAAGACATAAATCAAGATCATCAAATGATAATTGTTTGATATCAGCACCTAAGTCTGATAATTTATTAATGGAATTATCAATTATACTATTTATTTTAGTATCTGTCACATTACTAAATTCATCAACTATTCCTACTGTTGTTCCTTCAAGATTTTTATTATCACATACAGGTACAAAATCATCAATTTCTTCAGCTATAGTTGTTGGATCTTTAGGATCAAACCCACATATAACATCTAACATTAAGGCTATACCAGATGTATCTTTACATAAAGGACCTATTTGGTCAAGACTCATTGCTAAATCCAATAAACCTTGTCTTGAAACCATTCCATATGTTGGTTTAAATCCCATTACACCACAATGTGATGCAGGATTACGAATTGAACCTCCAGTATCAGAACCTATAGAAATATCACACATATCTGATGCTATTGCAGCTGCTGATCCTCCACTTGATCCACCAGGAATACGACCCATAGCTGATGGATTATTTGTATGACCATACATTGATGTTTCAGTAGAACTTCCAGCTGCAAATTCATCCATATTGTTTATACCTATTATTACACCATCTTCTGCCATAATTCTATCAACAACTGTTGCATTATAACTTCCAAGATATGATTTTAAGGTAGGTGAAGCAGCAGATATATTATAATCTTCAATATTGATATTTGCTTTTACACCAATTACAAGACCTGCTAATTTCCCAGTTTTTTCACCATTTGCTATTTTTTTATCCACATTTTCTGCAATTTCAATAGCTTTATCTTTATTAATTTCTACAAAAGCATTAATTTCATCATTTTTAGATGATATATTTTCATACATCTGTTCTAAATTGTTTATTGCAGTTAATTCTTGTGATTTTATTGATTTAACTTTGTCTATTATTCTCATTTACACACCTGTTATTTCTTTGTTGATAAAATTTATAATTTTAATCTTGATTAAGTAATTTTATTAGTATAATTTATTTATATAATACTATTTTTGTATTCAAAAACTAATATAATTTAATGATTAAACTATAGAAAAAAAGTAAAAATAATAAAAATTTATTCTTTCAAACTTAAAGCTCCATAAAATATTATTCCAATACCTAATATAACTCCTAAATATAATGGATCAAGATTTAATATACCTATAATAATAAATAATATTCCTAAGATTATACTAATTAATGTTAATTTTCTTGAATATAAATTATTATTTTTTACTATAAAATATATACATCCATTAACAACTAAAAATAACCCTACAAGAATATATATCCAAATCCCTAAAATATTTAAAAAACTTAAATTAAATATAAAATAAAAACCTAATATTAATCCTAAAATACCCAAAATTAATATTAATATCCCATATTCATTGTTAATTTTAGATTCTTTATATCCTATGAAAACAAATAAACAACCCAATACTAAAAGAATTATATTTGACATTAAACTCATAGTAATTAACCCTATCATCGGAGTTAATAAAATAATTATACCAATTACAAGGGCAATTATACCTATTATATCTTTAAATCTCATATAGTTCACCTCATTTAAAAAATGGTTTTAAGCTATAAATATTATATTAATATATATTAATATTATAATTTATTATAAAAATAAAATTTATTTATTAATATATACACTATAAAATATTAAAAAAAAATATTTAAAGTACAAACACAAAATATATTATTATAACAAGATTGTACTTTTGAAAGATTATTTTTATCAAATGTATGATGGTCTTATACTCACATATGGTGTTGTATCCATTATATAAGCACATTATTGCATTAAATTATATTTAATAGTAATCATGATTGTGCAAATTGTTAAGAGAAGTATTATTATATTATAGTTAAATAAATAATAATATCGAAATATTTAAAAGTAAGTTCAATTAATATTATTATAATAATTAACAATATTGATTGTTTCTTAGATATAAAAAAAACATAATATATTAAAAAAAAGGTGAATAAATGAATTTCAAAGACAATTTAAAAGCAGCATTAAATGGTGAAGAAGTAGAAAAAGTACCAGCAATAAGTGCAACACAATTAGGTATAGTAGATGCAATGGCAGGATCAAACACAACCTGGCCAAAAGCACACGAAGATGCAGAACAAATGGCAGCATTAGGAGCAGCATTATATGAACAAGCAGGTTTAGAATGTGCAAGAGTTCCTTTTGATTTAACCATAGAAGCAGAAGCAATGGGTTGTTCAGTAAACTTAGGAGATTTAGATAAAACACCAGGTTTATCAGGAAATCCTTTTGAAACAGCAGAAGACATAGAAATACCAGATAATTTCTTAGAAAACGGTAGAATACCTACTGTTATTAAAGCAATAGAAATATTAAAAGAAAAATACGAAGATTTACCTATAATTGTAGGTATTGCAGGACCATTTACATTAACCGGTCATTTAATGGGTGTTGAAAACTTAGTAAAATCATTAAAAACCGATAGTTTCTTAGTAGAAGATGTAATGGATATATCATTAGATGCAATGACCCAATATGTTGAAGCTATAAACGAAGCAGAACCAGATGTAATTTGTGTAGCAGATCCTACATCTTCCCCTGAATTATTAGACCCAATGGACTTTGGAGAATTTGCACAAGGTGCACTTGAAGATTTAGTAGAAGAAATGGAACCACAAAGTATCCTCCACATATGTGGAAACTCAAGACCTATCTTTGAAGACATGCTTGATTGTGGATACAATGGTGTAAGTTTCGAAGAAGCTGTAGATGTTGCTGAAGTAAAAGCATTACAACAAGAAATGGGTTCAGACACTCAACTTGTAGGTAACATATCCACAAGCCAAACTTTATTCAGTAGTGCTACTGATGTAGTTAAAGAAGAAGTAACTGCAGCTTTAGAAAAAGGAATAAATGTATTAGCACCAAGTTGTGGTATTGCACCTAAATCCCCATTAGCAAACATTAAAGCATTTGTTGAAGCAAGAAACGAATTTTACGAATAAGTTTCAAACTTAAACTTTTTTATTTTTTTTATTTTTACTAATTTTATAATAATTTAATATATTTTTACTAATTTTATAATAATTTAAACTATTATTAATTATAATATGAATAATACTTTTTTCAAAAAAAACTAATAGTAAATTTTTATTTCTTAACCAATAACAAAAACTTCTTAATCAATGCTAAAAACTAAAAATTTAAGTAAGGAGATTAAGGATATTATTTAATACTAAATCCTACTAATAAGGAGGCTAATTTAGGATCATCTTCAAATCCAAAATGTTGTTTTAAAAATAAATCAGCTAATGGTGCGGGACTACTAGAAACAACATTATCAGTAAATGGTAAATCTTCTACTTCTTCAAATGATACTGGCGGTAATAAAAATGCTTGTTTTTCAGGACCATATTTTAGATTTTCTGTTTTTAAATCATTTTCAAAGTCTTGTTCTTTCTTAAATAGTACAAATTCATCATTGATAAAATGTGCATTTTTATTTTTTTCATGTTGATGTTTTTGTTTTACACTAACTATTTCTTCACCTAATAATTCACCATAATTATTTACTAATTGAACAGTGGCTGTTGGAGGTGGCCTAAATAATGCAGTTTTTACTATTGCTATAGTATAGTCACTTTCAAGACATTTTTTAACACCAGCATTTACTACAGGTATTAAGTCTCCACTTCTATCAAATTCAATATCGCTTACTTTTTGTTTTGTTACATCATCTAACAAACCAACATCTTCCACACCTTTTAATGGCCGTAATACATCTAAAACTTTTTTAATGTATTCTTCTTCATTAATTTTAAACACTCTCCAATTATTATTTTAAGTACATATTATTAATTATGTATTTTTATATATCAAGTTTTTTATTTTTAAGTAATATTAACCAATAATATTCTATTAAATATATTATTAATATCTTCATTAACTACACTATTAAACTATTTTATTATTCAATATCTGTTTAAATTAAATTATTCCACTAATATAACTATTTATTTTTAATTTAATTGATTAAAATTAATTTTTAGTAAAAATAAATCATAAAATGTATTAAATTATTTTCAAATTTTTGCTAAAAAAATTTTATTTAATTAGAATATACAATTACTACCAATTTTATTGAATTAAATCAAATTATTAATAGAGAAAATATAAATAAGTTAAAATTAGTTTAATAATACTATATTATTTTTAATTTTTTATTAAATTTTACTTGAAAGTAAATAATATTTTATCATTTTTAAAGTAAACTTATGGTAAAATCTGATTATATATTAAATACAGTTAGAGATAGACTTATAGGTATGTGGGTATAAGATTTTAAAAAAAAAGTGGTGAAAATTATATGTCAAGAAAATATTTTACAAAAATGGAAACTGCAAAAGCAGATGATTTAATATTTGGTCACGCAAAAAACCCAGCTAAATATGGATGGGACCAAGAAGCAGGTGCAGGTAATGTTATACCAAACATTAAAGTAGCACCAGCAGAAGGATCAGAA
>JAUNXU010000129.1 GCA_030539615.1 Methanobacteriaceae archaeon
AAGTTGAACTTAGATCTTATTGATTTTTAAAAGCGTATTTATAGGTACTATTTATTTAATTGTTTTTAAATTTATAAATAATTATTAATAATTTGTTTTATGCTAAATAATTAACTAATATTTATTTAATTTTAATTTTATGTTTATTGATCTTATATTTTGGAATGAATATTAATTATAATGAGTTAATTTAAAATTAGTGTAATTATAATAAAAAGTAGATATGAAATAAATTATTTTTAAAATGAAGTTAAAATAAGTGTTACTATATAATAAATTCTTTTTTATTAAAAAGATGTGTAGAATAATATTTATTCTACTAATTCTTTTAATATTTTAATGAAACGTTCGTTTTCAGGATGTGTTGCAATACTTATTCTTATATAATATTCATCAATACCTGCAAATGAAGTACAATCACGTACTATTACTCCTTTTTTCATAAGTTCTAATGCAAGTTGTGCTGCAGTATAACTTGAGTTATGTAAATCTATTAGTAAGTAATTGGATTTTGATGGATAAATTTTTAAGTTATCTATTTTATTAATTTCTTCATATAAATATTCTCGTTCTTTAATACCTTGTTTTGTGGATTTTTCAATGTATTCTTTATCATTTAATGTTGCAAGAACAGCTAGTTGTGATGGAACAGTAAGACTAAATACTGGTTTTATTCGACTCATTTTTTCAATAAGGTCTTTATTAGAAATACCATATCCAATTCTAAGGCCTGCTAATCCCATTACTTTAGAAAATGTTCGTAGAATAAATATATTGTCATATTTATCTAATAAATTAATATTATTTACTTCTGAAAATTCCCAATATGCTTCATCAATAACAACAAGTGCATCTGTACTTTTAACAATTTTTTCAATTTCTTCTTGAGGTATTAATCCTCCTGTAGGATTATTTGGTGTACATAAAAAGATCATTTTTGTTTTTGATGTAATATTATCAAGTACTGATTGTGTATCAAGTTTATTTTCTTCAACATCCCATCTAGCAGCTACTCTTTTAAGATTATAAGCTTTAAATATGTATTCATAATACATGTATGTTGGAGCATGTACTATAAATTCATCACCTGGATTCATAAATGTTTTAGCAAGTACATCAATTACTTCATCTGCTCCATCTCCACAAACTATAATATTTTCAGATGATACTTGTGCATATTCTCCGATAGCTTCTTTTATAAGTTCATGATTTGATTCAGGATATCTATTTATTGAATTTATATTTTCAGTTATTGCTTTTATAGCTTTAGGTGAAGCACCAAATGGATTTTCATTTGAACCTAATTTTATAATAGTTTCTGGATCAACTCCATATTTTTCAGCTATTTCTGTTATTGATTTACCTGGTGTGTATGAGTTGTATTTGTCTATTATTTTTCTTGTTGTTACCATGTTTGTTCCTTATTCTCCTTTTTTAGATAATTGAATATATTCTTCAGCATTTTCAGTGATGCTTTTTATTTCTTCTTCTGTTAAATCTCTAACATATCTTGCAGGAGATCCTATAATTAATGATCCTTCTGGGAACTCTTTATTTTTAGTTACAAGTGAACCTGCTCCAACAATAGAATTTTTTGATATTTTTGCTCCGTTTAATATTGTTGAACCCATTCCTATTAATACATTGTCTTCTAAAGTACATCCATGAATTACGGCATTATGTCCTACAGATACATTTTTACCAATTTTAACAGGAAAATCTTTTGAAACATGTACTGTACAATTATCTTGTATGTTTGAGTTTTCACCTACAGTTATTGGTTCAATATCGCCTCTTAATACAGCATTGTACCATATGGAAACATTATTTTCTAATGTTACATTATCTATAATATGTGCTCCAGGATATATTTTTGTATTTTCATTATTTTTCATGTTTTTAATTCTCCATTAAATAATTGATGCTTTTTTATAATCTTTTAGTTTTTTTATTTTGAGATTGATAATTTTAATATATTGTTTTTATTATTATTATATTTTATATTAATTTAAATGAATATTAAGTAAAATTAATTATGTAAATCTTTTTATGATTAAATTGATTTTTAAAATATAGATAAA
>JAUNXU010000054.1 GCA_030539615.1 Methanobacteriaceae archaeon
ATATCAACAGTTAAATTTAACAACAGTTGTTATGACAACATTTAAATACCTTCAAAAATAAATAATATTATATGAAAGATCTAAAATATTTCAAAGAAATACCATCGACAGATCTACCTTTAGGAGCATTAATTTCAATAATACATAGAGTACAAAATATAAACATAAATCAAGGGATAAAAAAACTAGGAATAAATGCATCACAAGCAGGCTATCTACTAAAATTACTACATAGCACGAACATGACTCAAGATGAACTATCAACTCAATATCATATAGATAAAGGTGCAGTAGCTCGAGGTTTATGTCGATTGGAAGAAGATGAATTCATAATAAGAAAAAGAAATCAAACAAATAAACGATGTTATCAAATATCTTTGACACCAAAAGGTGAAGAAGTAGCAAAAGAAATAGAAAAATTAAATAACATTTGGGAAGAACATATTTGTAAAGATTTAACTCAAGAAAAAAAAGAAGAATTACAAGAAAATCTTAAAATGATTGTTTTAAAAACAATTGAACTTAACGAAAAATAAAAAAAATGAAGGTGATAATATAAGTGAAAATTCAAATGTAAACATGATAACTGGAGATCCTAAAAGAGCAGTTAGAAAATTAGCTGTTCCAATGATGATATCAATGCTTCTTATAATGGCATATAATTTGGTAGATAGTGTTTGGGTAGCTGGTCTTGGATCTGATGCTTTAGCAGCATTAGGATTTGTGACTCCAGTGTTTATGATATTAATAGGATTGGGAAATGGAATAGGTGCAGGAGCAAATTCATTAATAGCAAGAAATATAGGAGCAAAAGATAAAGAAAATGCTGATAATTCAGCAATACACTCTTTAATAATGACACTTATAATTTCTATAATAGCTCCAATGGTATTATTACCTATTTTAAAAAATATACTGCTGGTAATGGGTGCAGGAAGTTCAGTGGAATTAGGATTACAATATGGGAATGTAATATTTTTATTTATGATAGTATTTCTTTTTTCATCAGTTGGAGCAGCTGTTTTAAGATCAGAAGGTGATGTTAAACGAGCAACATATTCTATGGCAATAACAGCTATATTAAATATGATATTAGATCCAATTTTCATATACACATTAGGTATGGGAATGGCAGGAGCTGCATGGGCAACAATAATCTCTGCAGGAATATCATGTATAGTAATAGGATATTGGATATGGGTAAAAAAAGACACTTATTTAACAATAACAAGAGATAGATTCCATTATAAAAAGGACATAGTAAAAGGAATATTATTAGTAGCAATTCCAGCAACTATTGAATTTTTAGCAATGTCTGTTTTATCTATAATAATGAATACAATGTTAGTAATAGTAGGTGGAACATCTGCAGTAGCAGTATATACAGCAGGATTTAGACTTATACAAATGGCAACAATACCTATAATGGGATTCGGAACTGCACTTTTAACAGTAGCAGGAGCATCATATGGAAGTAGGAGATATGATAACTTAGAAATAGCATATAATTATTCCATAAAATTATGTGAAATAATGGCTCTGATAATGATAGTGTTAATCTATGTTTTTGCAGATCAAATATCAATAATATTCTGTTATTCCTCAGCAAGTGTGGTTTTAGCACCAAGAATAGCTCAATTTTTAAGAATAATGAGTTTCTTCTTATTAGCAATGCCAATGGGAGTAATATCAGCTAGCACATTCCAAGGAGTAGGAAAAGGAACAACATCTCTCATATTAACCTTAATAAGATCATTAATATTCGAAAGTGTATTTGCATACATATTTGGATTAGTTTTAGGTTGGGGAGAAACAGGAATGTATATAGGAATAGTAATCGGAGTAACATTAGGTTCATTAGTATCTTTAGCATGGGGAAAACTATTTATTTCTCGTCTTAAAAAATTAGATGAAGAAGGAGCTAAAAAAGATAATTATGCAACATAAATACTAAATTTAGTATTTAATCTTTCCTCCATATTTTTCCACTTTTTTTATAATCTATTAAAATAATATATATTATCAATGATTTATTATACAAATGTCTCAAATATAAATATAAATAATATACCCTCATTTATCCCACAAAATAATAAAGAAAAAATAAACAGTTATCAATTTGATAAAGATAAAAAATTATCTCTTGGGGCACAATTATTACTTTTTTATGGATTAAAACAAGAAAAAATTATAAATCCCATATTTAAGAAAGGAAAATATGAAAAACCATACTGTTCTAATTATAATATTCATTTTAATATTAGTCATTCAGGAATATATTCAGCATGTGTAATAAATAAAACACCTGTTGGAATAGATATAGAAAAAATTGATAAAACAATAGATCTTAATATTGCTAAAAATTTTTTTAATAAAAAAGAATATGAATCTATAAAAGAATCTAGCGATCCTAAAGATACATTCTTTAAATTATGGGTTTTAAAAGAAAGTTATATGAAACAAACAGGTTTAGGATTTAATTTGCCATTAGATAAATTTTCAATAATATTAGATGATCCAATAAAAGTTCAAGATCCTAATAATAAAGAAGCTAAATATCTAAAAATGAAATATTGGAAAATAGAAGATTATTATCTAGCAGTTTGTTCTAATGAAGTTCCAATAAATCCAATAGAAATTAAGTCATTACAACTTGGGTATGACTTATTATTAATAAAATAATTAAAGAATTTTTCTAATTAAAACAGAAGTGTTATTTACATTACCTTTTGGAAGTAACATAACTTCTTTATGAAATCCTCTAGTATCTTTTTCTGTTATTGGTGAATAGAGAATAGCTCTCATACCAGTATATGTTCTATATAATACAGGTGTTTTAGTATTTACAATTTCCCACACATTGGAAAATACTTTATCTTTCGGAATTGTAAAGGCAGCAACCATAACAATATCAAAATCAATATCTTTTAATGAAGTTTCATCACCAACAATAATTTTAATATTATCATCTAATCCTAATTTTTTCAAAACTTTTCTAGATAATATTGCTACATCTTCTTGAATTTCAATTCCTATACATTTACAACCAAATACTTTATTAAACATTATTGGTGTAAGGGGTAATGATCCACTTCCAATGAATACAAATGTTTTTGTTTCATCAAATTTAGCTAATTTGGATTCATTATCTAATAATCCTTCATATCTTTCAAAGAAATGGAAAGAATTTAAAGTATCCCAGGGATTTTCTGATTCTAATATATCTAATGCATTTTCTTTTTCTAATCTTGCACCTATATAAACATAAAATTTACGAATTAGTTGTAATGCTTTATTCATCTTTTCATCATCTAAAATATGTTTAGCAGAATCAAAATCAATTTCTTTATCATGGGCAATAATTTCAACTTCATCTAGTAATTTGATAATTTTTTCAATATCAACATCATCTATATTATCTTCACCAATGTCTGTTAAAGAATCAGCAATTTCTCTTATTTTTCCCCAATATTTATAACAACTCATTTTTTTCACCTGTATATATATTATATTATTTAAGATATGTATTACTTTTATTAATCTTTTTGATTAAATAGTAATACTTTATAAAAGTTTAATCATAAACTTTATAACTGTTGTATGATTATATGATAATAGTGGAATTTAAGGCTTATTATAGTATTACTAAGTTAAATAAAACCTAATGAAAAGTAATACTTATATATAAGCTAAATTATTACATTTATGTTTGAAAATACCATATTTGTAATACTATAAATTAAATTGGAGTAAAATTATGGAATGTAATGAAATAATATCTTTAAAAGATAATCCAGAATACATAAATAAAACTAAATTATTCTTAATGAAAATGATTAAAGAAGAATATGGGTATGGTTATATTAAAGAATATCATAGTGATATTAAAAATCTTAAAGAAACTTATTTAATTCCAAAAAATAATTTTTATATTATTTTAAATAAAACAAAGGACGTTATAGGATCAATAGGTATTAGAGGATATGATAAAAATTTTAAAGAATTTAAACATAGATATACAAAAGAAAATACATCAAGTGTTTGGAGAATGTTTATTGATAAAAAATATCGTAGAAAAGGATTAGGTTCACAATTAGTTAAAATGGTGGAAAGATTTTCTAAAGAAGAAAATTACAATGAAATATATCTTCACACCCATAAAAATGTTGAAGGAGCATTAAACTTCTGGAAAAGCTTAAATTATAGGATTACTATTGACACAAATAATGAATTAAAAACTATACACATGGAAAAAAAGATAATTCAAATTAATTTAGAAAATAATTATAATAATATGGGTATTAAAAATAATTTAGCATTATAATCTCTTTAAGATATTAAAAAAGTAATAAAGAAGAATTATTCTTTTAAAAAGTTATTAACAGCTGAATTTACAATATTCATTATAGAATCATCTAATGAATCTTTATCCTCTGCTTCTATAGGTATATTATCACAATATACTACTTTTAAATTTTTATCAAGTGCTAATTTTGTTGCTACATCAATTGCTGCTGCTTTTACTTCAGTTAACATTAGATCTATGTCGTTAATGTTTCTTTCAATATCTTCTTCTAATAATGGTCTATCAGATAAATTAGTTGAAATATCTACAATAATACAATTATATTCTTCTTCAAGGTATTTTTTTAATACTCCTTTCATACTTTCAGGTGCAGTTGTAGTAAAAAGTACTCGTTTATTTTCTATTGATTCTAGAGGATGTGGTCTAAATATAGTTGGAACAATTGTTGCATCAGGATTTATTTCAGATAATATTTTTATTATTTTATCTAACTTTTCTTTACTACATAATGGTTCTTCACACATGGTTATTATTATAAGATCACCTAATTTTATTCGATATGGTCCAAAGTATTGTGAAATATTTTCTATAGGTTGATTAGCACCTACTAATACTATCTGTTTATCTGTTTTTATTGGTGGAATTGCTGCTCCACTTCCTTCTATTGCTATAATATTAGTATCTAATGTGTTTGTTATTTCAGCTCCTTTTTTCATATTGGTGGTAAATACTTGTCCAGCCATACCTCCACCACACCTTCTACAACCAATTGTTAATACCCTACTCATTAAAGCATCTTCCCAATGATCTGATGCTGCATGAACACCTTTATCTGATTGTTCAATTAAATATTTTGGAGTTAATTCTATTTTTTCTCCATGGACTATTTCCGGATTTTCTGGTCCACCACGCCCCATTGCAACAATACATGGTTTATATTTATGTTCTTTATTTATTAACCTAGCTGTATAAGAAGATACTGCAGTTTTACCTATTCTTTTTCCAGTTCCTAATATTTTGTATGATGGATTTTTTAAAACATTATACTCTTTTAATGGTTCAAATTTAAAATCTGGTCCTTGGTAAGGTATTCCTGCTTCTAAAATTATTGTAGCTATTTTAAATCTTTTTGCATAATCAACTACTGGTTCATCAGATAAACCAAATACTAAATCAATGTTATCCTCTATTATTTTTTCTTTTAATAATTCATAAGGTATTTTATGATGATCTTTTCCAAAATAAACTTTTTTATTAAATATTTCACTAATATTTTCAAGATTTCTATCTCTTAATTTTTCTGTTCCTCCAATAAATAGTAATGATTCTACATTTTTCCCTTCAATATTGTCTAGTTTATCTATTGCAGATTTAGTTACTGGAAAATAATGTTCTCCGTCAACTAAACATAATATTTTTGTATCTTCTTTTACCATACTGTTGTACCACACTTTATTTCTTATTTTTTTTATAATAGTAATATGTATATATTCTGTTAATTATTATTTAAATATTATGATTAAATAAAGATAAATTATATATATTTTTTAATACTAATCTAGCTTATTCTAAAATATTATAATTAAATTCCAATATAAATATTAAAAAAAAGATATATAATTATAATAATTAAAAAAAAGGACAAAATTTTAACAAATAAAAAAAATATGGAGTAAGCCTACATTGACAAAAATTGAAATAACCAAAATAAAAGAAGAAGACACACCACAATATGTTGAAAGAATACAAATTAATTCAGAAGAAATCATACAACCAGTACAAGAAATACTAAATAATGTAAGAAAAAACAAAGATCAAGCATTACGAGATTATACAAAGAAATTTGATAAAGTAGATATAACTGAATTAAAAGTAGATAAAGAAACCATACAAGAAAGTATAAAAAATATAGATTCTCAATTAAAAACAGCTTTAGAAAATGCAGCAGAAAATATCCGGAAATTCCATAAAGCACAAATACCTAAAGAATGGACAATGACAATACAAGATGGAATAACTGCAGGACAAATTATAAGACCATTAGAAAAAGTTGGATGTTATATTCCTGGAGGAAGAGGAGCATATCCTTCAACAATATTAATGACTGTAATTCCTGCAAAAATAGCTGGGGTAAAAGAGATTATATGTTGTACACCACCAGATAAAGATGGAAATATTCAAGATGAAATACTTGCAGCAGCATATATTGCAGGAGTAGATACAATATATAAAGTAGGTGGTGCTCAAGCTATTGGAGCAATGGCATATTCAACAGAAACAATTCCTCAAGTAGATAAAATTGTAGGACCAGGAAATATATTTGTAACAACTGCTAAAAAATTAGTATATGGAGATGTAGATATTGAATTTCCTGCAGGACCATCAGAATTATTAGTTTTAGCAGATAAAACAGCTAAAGTTGAATACATATCTTATGATATGATGGCTCAAGCAGAACATGATCCTAATGCTGCAGTAATACTAGTAACACCGGATAAAAAATTAGCAGAAGATGTACAAAAATTCTTAATGGAAAATGTGGATAAACAAGAAAGAAAAGAAATTATAAATGAATCATTAAAAGAACACGGACACATACTTGTTACAAATTCATTAGATGATGCAATAAAATTTACAAATCAATATGCTCCAGAACATTTAATTATAGCAACTCAAGATTATAATGAAACATTAAAAGATATTAACAATGCAGGTTCAATATTTTTAGGAAATCTTACTCCAGTAGCAGGAGGAGATTATGGATCTGGAACAAATCATGTATTACCAACAAGTAGAGGAGCTCGAATGTATTCAGGATTATCAGCAGAATCATTTATTAAAAAACCTACCATACAAGAATTAACACCTGTTGGAATAGAAAATATGAAAAATATGGTAATAACATTAGCAAAATCTGAAGGATTTTATGCTCATGCTAAATCATTTGAAGAAAGAACAAAGAAATAAATTAAAATAAAAACATATATATAATATAATACAAAATAAAGAAAAAAAGAAATTATTACATTAATTTCACAAAAAAATAAATGGAGAATCAAAAGAGTGACAAATATATTCGAAAAGTCAAAAAGAACACATTACTCAAAAGACCTGAATACAGATCTAAAAGATGAAAATGTAAAAGTAACTGGATGGGTGCATGAAATAAGAGATTTAGGGGGAATAGTTTTCATCTTATTAAGAGATAAAGATGGAATTATTCAGATAACAGCACCAAGTAAAAAGATAACACCAGAATTAATGGAACAAATAAGATCAGCTAAAAAAGAAACAATTATTAGTGTAAAAGGAAAAGTACAGGAATCACAAAAAGCTCCAAAAGGTATAGAAATAATACCTGAAACATTAGATATTATTAATGAATCTAAATTACCATTACCTTTAGATACAACAGAAAAAGTTCGAGCAGAAATAGATACTAGATTAGATTCAAGATTCATAGATCTAAGAAAGCATGATGTAAGTGCAATATTTAAAATAAAAAGTCAAATGTTGCATACAGCAAGAAATTATTTTTATGATAATGGATTTACAGAAATAAACACTCCTAAATTAGTAGCATCAGCAACTGAAGGGGGAACCGAGCTATTTCCTATAACTTATTTTGAAAAAGAAGCATTTCTTGGACAAAGTCCACAATTATATAAACAAATGATGATGGCTTCTGGATTAGATAATGTATTTGAAATAGGAAATATATTCCGTGCAGAAGAACATGATACATTAAGACATTTAAATGAAGCTATATCAATAGATGCAGAAATGTCATTTAAAAGTCAAGAAGAAGTAATGGAAACATTAGAAACATTGGTAAAACTTATATTATCTGATATTTCAAGTAATTGTTCAACACAATTAGAAGAATTAAATCATACATTAGAAATTCCAAATAAAGCATTTCCAATAGTACCTTATGAAGAAGTATTAGATCTAGTTACAAGTCATGATGTAACAATGAATTATGGTGATGATCTTTCACGAGCAGCAGAAAAAGTAATGGGTGAAGTTATGGATAATTATTATTTCATTACTGACTGGCCTACAAGTATTAAACCATTCTATGTAATGCCAAAAGAAGATGATCCTGAAAAAAGTACAGCATTTGATTTAATGTATAAAGATCTTGAATTATCATCTGGATCACAACGTATTCATAATTATGATCTTCTAATAAAACAAATGAATAGTAAAGAATTAAATCCTGATGCATTTGATAAATATTTACGTTCTTTTGAATATGGTATGCCACCTCATTCTGGTTGGGGTATGGGTGCAGAAAGATTAACTATGGTTATTACAGGAGTTAATAACATAAGAGAAACAGTTCTTTTTCCTCGGGATAGAAGACGATTAACACCTTAAAACAATAAAATTAATAAAGAGTAAATGTTATTTAAGTATTTTTGGTTTTAAAATTATATTCCAAATAATATTTTCAATAATAAATACTACTATTATCCCCAATACTTTTCTTTTTAAATTTTTAAACATGTGCTACACCTTATTATTTATTCTTCATTTTCTATTGAATTTATTATTATTTCAATTCTATGTTTTTCAAAAAAATAATCATTTCCTTCATTTAACTTAGGTATGATTTCATATAATAAATTTGTATTTATTAAATCTTGTAAACGTTTTATAAACTCATCATATTCATTTTGTAAGTTTATTTTTTCATAAACTCTATTAAATCCTATTTTTGAATTAGACCAAGATAATCCATCCCAAATAAATGATTTTATTCCTTTGGGAGTATACTGGATTTTCATTAAGAGTTCAAAATCTGCTCTTTGGTATTTAGTATCTATTATATTGCATTCTATTGTTGTTCCAGTCATTTATTTTTCTCCACATTTACTTTTTTTTATATTTTATGGCTTGTTACTTCTAATTTGTAAGCTTTTATTATTTGTGAAGTATTATCTTCCATTTTTTTTAATGTTTCTTGGAAATTTCCATGAACCATAAAATCATGTATTCTAGTCATAAATTCTTCATATTCTTTTTTTGCTGAAGGTTCTGTTGGTAAATTATGAGTTATGTCTATAAAATCTTTATCCCATGTTTTACCATTGAAAAAATAGTTTGTTACATTATATGAATTTTTTGTATCATATTCTATTCTGGTTTCTATTTTATAATCTTTATTTCCTCTATTGTTTCTTATTTCATATTGGTATGTTTCTATCATGATACATTTTTTCTCCTTTTCTTATTATTTATTATATTTATTTTTAAACATATTAATTATTATTATGTTAGGTGTAATAATTACAATAATATTACTTATTAAATATGATTTAAAGTATATATAAGTTAAAATAGTTCATATAACTACTTTAATTAATAAAAAATAAGTTATTAAATAAGGTTGTAAATAATATAAAAATAATTGAGTGTCTGACAAAAGTCATTTTTTTAGAAAATTTTATTCTTCAATTTTTAAAGGTTTTTTCTAATTTTTTTTATTTAACAATGTCACACATTCTAATTTCAAAAAAAAAATAAAAATTTTAGAAGTTATGCATCAACATTCCATTTTAAAGCACCATAAATAATACAAATTATGGTAATTAAAATGCATAATACATAACCACCCCAGATCCAAGGATCAGCTATTCCTAAAACTGTCATAAACTCACTTAATTCTCCATATATTTATTCATTTTCTTTTTTATCAGCAAATAAATGCTCAATACGTTTTTCATCAGGATTTTTAGTAAGAAGGGATACAACAACTAAACATATGAATGAAATAGGTAATGCAATAACCATTGGATCAACATAAGGCCAAGGCATAGTTGATATAAGCACATTTGATCCTGTTATAAATTTACATATACCTAAACCTGTTGCTTCTTTTGCATGAACAAATACTAAACAAAATAGACTAAGCACTGTTCCACTAACTATACCTGCAATAGCACCTTCTTTTGTTGTACGTTTCCAAAATAGTGAACAAATGTACACAGGTAAAAATGTAGAAGCACATAAACCAAAGAAAATATTTGTTCCTTGAGCAACAACTCCTGCTGGTAATATGAAAGCTAATGCAACTGCTATAACTATAGCTAAAAGAACACCAATACGAGCAACAACTAAAGTACTATGATTGTTAGCTTTTTTAATAGGTGTATACACATCATTAGAAATTGATGTACCTTGAACATGGAATTGTGTACTGATAGTAGACATTGCTGCTGACAACAAAGTAAGTAGGAATACATAAGTAAACCATTTAGGCATAGCATTTTCAATAAATAATGGGATTATTCTATCCACATTACCTCCTGCTGCTTGAATAGCTATCTGTCCAAAATTTTGATAGAAATATACATTAGATAAAGCACCAACAATATATGCAGTAAATGTCATTACAAATATGAAAATACCACCAATAAGAACAGCACGATTTAATTCACGATCTGATTTCACAGTCATAAAACGAACAGCAAGTTGTGGTTGGGCAATAGCTCCAATACCAACACCCATAATAATAGATGTTACTAAATTCCACCACCAAGGACTACCTAAGACTGGAGCCGAAGTCCAACCAGTAGCACCTTGTGCTTGAACACTTGCAGGAATTAATGGAGCCATATTAGTTAATGTTTGATGAGCTGAAGTAACACCACCAAATAATGAATATATGGTAAATAATACAAATAACATACTTACAAACATTATAGTACCTTGTAAAGCATCAGTATATAATACTCCCTTAATACCACCATAAATAACATAAGCTCCAATAATAATAGATAATCCAATAAGGGCTATTGTATAATCTATATGAAGTGTTGTTTCAATAAATCGCACAGCACCAATCAAAACACTTGCTGCATAAATAGGCATAGTACAAAATATTAATAAACCACTAAAAATCTTAATAAATTTACTATCAAAACGTCTAGAAAGGAAATCTGGAAAAGTTAGTGCTTTTAATCGTTTACCCATTAAACGAGTACGTTTACCAAAGATAGCAAATGCTAAAAATATACCTACAGCAATATTTAAAAATACTAACCATAAAATTCCCATACCAAAATTACCAGCCACACCACCAAAACCAATTATTGCCGCAGTACTAATAAATGTAGCACCATAACTTAAAGCCATAATATAAGAATTAGTTCCATGACTAGCAATAAAAAAGTCTTCACTATTTTTTGTACGCTTCCAAGCATAAACTCCTACTCCAAGCATAACTAAAACATAGATCAAGACTATTATCACTAATAAAAGATCCATATACTTTAAAACTCCCAAAAATTATAATATAAATAAAAAATACTTTTTAAATAAGTAACTTACCTAAATAATACTTAATTTTTATTGAAAATTAAATATTATTATTTATTTCTTTTTTTAAAAAGAATACTACAACTATTATAAGTAGTAGACTTTTTTAATAT
>JAUNXU010000055.1 GCA_030539615.1 Methanobacteriaceae archaeon
ATTAAAAAAATTAGTTAATTTTGGAGGTTAAAGTATAATAGTAGATTATTGGAGTTTAAATTAATTTCATTATTTCTTCTTTAATAATTTTACTTACAAGTTTTCCATCAGCATTTCCTTTAAATTGTGCCATAGCTTTTCCCATTAATGGACCCATTGCACCCATTTTACGTGAAATTATCATATCTTTATTTTCTTTAACTATATCTTGTATTGTACTTTTTATTTCATCATCAGAAAGCATTTGAAGATTATGTTTTTTTACTGATTTTAATGGAGTTATATTATTACATGCATCTTTTAATAATGTTTCTGTCTCTGCTGGAGGTATTGTTTTATTATCAACTAATTTATAAATATCTATTAAAATACTTGTATCTAATTTTGTTACATCTTGTCCATCACGTTTTAGATCTTTTATTGTATAAATTATATCAGAAGCTATTTTAGTTGCATCAATTGAAGGAATTTTATTTTTTATTTCTTCAAATTTATCTGCTTTATTTTGTTGCACTAATTGTTCTGCTAATTCTTCATTAATTTTATATTCTTTTTGTATCCTTTCTTTTTTAGCATTAGGTAATTCTGGAAGATTTTCGGATATTTCTTTTACTTTTTCATGATCTATTATTTTTGTTGGTATATCTGTTTCCACATACATTCTACTTGCTGTTGGTAATGGTCTTAAATATGTGGTATTTCCATCTTCTGTTGCTTTTCTTGTTTCTTCAGGAACTTTTTGTAATGATTGTTTTGCTCTTTTTACTACTTCTTGTAATGCTTTATGTGCTATGTGTTTTTGACTTGCTACTAATATAAATGAATCACCATCTTCCATTAATAAGTCTGTTCTTATTATATCTACTTCTTCTTGTGTTATTCCATATGCTGGTAATTCATCTGTATGGAATATTCCAGATACTCCTATTTTTTTGGCATGTTCGGCAAATTCTGTTCCTAATCTTTTTCCAGGTTGTATTTCTTTTCCAATCATTCCTTCAAATCGTTTAAGTTTTATTGCAAGTACAGCTCCTATTTTATCATTTAATGCATCTTGTATTATTTTTGATTTAGAATCTTTTAATAATGGTGATACATCATATATACATTTTTCTACTTTTGCTTTTCTTTCATTAAGAGTATTACTAATTTCTATAAGATTTATTTGTCTTTGTACTTCATTTTCTACTAATGTTGGTATAAGATCTATATCTTGTACTCCTTTAACTTCTATTCTAGATCCTTCTTTAATTGATATATTTAAATCTTGTCTTATAGTTCCGATTCCACGTTTTACATTTGTACTTCTTAAAATTTGTCCTATTTGATATGCTATATTTTTTACTTGTAATGGATGGTGCATATCAGGTGAGGTTGTTATTTCTGCTAATGGTATTCCAAGCCTATCTAATCTAAATAATGTTCCATCAGAATAATCAGTTATTCGTCTTGCTGAATCTTCTTCTAATCCTAATGTTTCAATATTTACATCACCATATTCTGTTTTTAATTCACCATCAGTTGCAAGCATTCCTGTTCTTTGAAATCCACCAGTATTACTTCCATCTATTACTTGTTTTCTCATTGTATGAAATTCATCTACAACTGTCATATTCATTAAAAGTGCTAATATTACTGATATATTTACTGCTTCTTGATTTAATTCTGCTGGTGGTTCTTCATCTGCTTCCACAAGACATGTATGATGATTAAATGTTTCATATGAAAATTTTAAATCTCTTTGTGCTTCTTCAAAGGCTGCCCTATCAATTTCACCTAGTTCACTTTGTGTTGGTCTTAATCTACGATGTATTTTTTTATCAGAATCAATATCTAATAATGTATTAGGACATCTGCAAAACAACTTAGTTTTTGTGTTTAATTGTTGATGTATTTCTAGCCCCATTTTCAGTCCTAGTTTCTTGTAATCAAATTTATCCTCTGTCATTTTTTTGTCCTCCTACTTATATTTTTTTTGGAAAATTTTCCAGTGATAATGTATTACTTGTTTCATTTGCTATGTTTTCTTGCATTATCATTTTTATTTCATTTGTGTTTGTAGTTTGTCCACATGCCCACATTAATTTTGTATATGCTGTTTCTGGTAATATATCTCCAATACTCATTACACCACAATCTAATAATTTTCTTCCATTACTATACACATTTAGATTTGTATGACCATATAAACATTGAGAAGTCATTATTACAACCATGTCTTCATCACAGGCTCGTTTTATACTATCCATAATATCAATTGAACAATGTCCTAATCCAGTTCCTTCTAATATTAATCCTTTATATCCTTTATCAATATATGTTTCAATAATTTCAGATGTTATTCCAGGATATATTTTAATTAATGCTACTTTTGACTCTAATTGATCAAATAGTTCTAATTTATTTTCATTTCTTGATGTGTATTTTATTGTAGGATTCATTGTTATTTTTTCATTTTTTATCTCTGCAAGTGGTTGTGTATTAATACTTGTAAATGTGTCTCTTCTTGATGTATGCATTTTTCGTACTTTATTTCCTCTATGAAGCATACAAGCATCATCATTTATTGTACTATGCATACATACTGTTACTTCTGCTATATCTGATTTACTACTTGTTACTGATCCCATTAGGTTTAAAAATGCATCTGAAGATGGTCTATCAGAACTTCTTTGTGCTCCAGTTAATACAATTGGTACTGGTGTTCTTAATATAAAACTAAGTACTGATGCTGTATAATGCATAGTATCAGTTCCATGAGCTAACACAATTCCATCAGCACCATTATCTATTTGGTCATATATAGATCGTGCTGTTTTAATCCAATAATCAGGATTCATATTTTCACTTAATATATTAAATATTGCTTCACCAGTTATATTTGCATGATCTACTAATTCAGGTGTTACTCTTAAAAGATCATCAGCAGTAAATGCTGGATGAACAGCTCCTGTTTTATAATCAATAACAGATGCAACAGTTCCACCAGTAGATAATATAGATATATTCATTTTATCATCATTAAACTGTTTATCAATAGGATCTAATTTAATTGATGGTTTATCTTCTTTTTTAATTAAATCAATTACTGCATCTTTTATATCCACACCAATATTATATCCACTATCTAATTTTAATACTAATGTATTTCCAGTAGAATAATCTGGTTTATCCAATAACATTCCCTTGTAAGATGTTTTAGAATTTGTAACTTTTATAATATCACCAATACTAATATTAGCTTCTCCTAAAAAATCTTTTAAATATCCTTCATATGACAATTTTGTTCATGTCCCCCAAACTTTTATTTTAAAAAAATGATTAAATTAAATTTATAAAATTATTCATATATTAAATCAATAAAAAAATAATTATTAATATTTATTATAATAATATATATCTATATAAAGTACTAATTAATTTAACCATTACTAAAAAATATAAGGACAAGATTATGGGATTAACATCACTCTTTGTAAATGCAAAAAACGAAAATATACTTATAATAGGAACTGGTGAAGTTGGATTAAGACGTGCTTATCGATTTTTAGAAGCAGAAAGTAATGTTAATATAATAACAAAAGATATAGATCCAGATATAAAACAAGATTTAATTAATAAAGGAGCAATATTTCATAATCAAACACAACTATACCCATTAATAAAAACAAGCCACATTATAATAGCTGCTACAAATGACCATCAATTAAACCAAGAAATAGCTAAAAAAACCAATAAACATCAACAATTATTGAATTTACCCGATAATCCATCACAAGGAAATATAATAATACCCTCCACATTTAAAATAGAGGATATAATAATATCAATTTATACTAATTCTAAAAGCCCTTTAATGGCAAAAACATTGAGAAAAAAAATACAAAAAACAATAACTAAACAAGACATACAAAATATTAAACTACAAGAACACATTAGAAAAAAATTAAAAAAAGAAATACCAACACAAAAAGAACGTAAAAAATTAATGGAAATAATTCAACAAGATAATAATATACAACGATTATTAAAAGAAGACAAGACCATAGAAGCCCAAAAACAAGCAGAATTAATGATAAATAATAAAATAAGAGGAATATAATATAATGATACTTAACATAAGAATAGATTACAAAATAGCAGATATAAAAACAATGGAAAATTCATATAAAAAATTAGATGAATTAAATCAACAGCTAAATCAAGAATACAACATAAAAGAACAAATAACACTAAAAACATGTAACCGATACGAAATATATATGATATTAGAAGATGATATCGAAGTACCAGTAACAGGATTCATAATAGAAAAAGATGATGGTGCAGTAAATCATTTACTTAGACTAGCATCTGGACTTGAATCAATGATCCTAGGAGAAGATCAAATTCTTGGACAAATAAAAAATGCTCGAAAAAAAGCAATAAAAGAAAAAACAATCGGTAAAAAACTAGAAAAAATATTTACAAAAGCTATACATGTTGGTCAAAGTGTACGAAAAAATACTCAAATAAATCAAGGAGGAGTATCAATTGGATCTGGAGCTGTAGAACTAATCGAACAAAAAAAAGGTGCATTTAATAATGAAAAAATTCTTATTATTGGTGCTGGAGAAATGGGAACAGTAGTAGCAAAAGCTCTTTTAGAAAAAAATATAAATGCCATGATAGTAGCAAACAGAACATTTGATAAAGCACAACAATTAGCTGAAGAATTATCTGGAAAAGCAATAACATTTGATAAATTAACAGAAACCATACCAAAAATTGATATAATTATTAGTGCTACAGGTGCTCCCCATCCAATAATAAATTATGATCGAATAAAAGATATACCAAGAGAAAAACTAGAAAATAAAATCATGATTGATTTAGCAAACCCCCATGATATAAATGAAGATGTGCAAAAAAAAGGAATCAAATTATACAATTTAGATGATTTAAGATATATAACAGATAAAAACAAAACAAAAAGAGAATTAGAAGCTAAAAAAGTAGAAAAAATCATAGAAACTGAATTTAAACTTCTTAAGAAAAGTCTTAAACAACAAGAAATAGAACCCATAATTTCATCAATTAATATAGAATCAAATAAAATAAGAGAAAAAGAACTTGAAAAAACACTACACATGATTAATTTAAATCAAGAAGATACTAAAATTATTGAAAATTTAACACATAGTATTGTAGATAAAATGTTATATAATATAATTAACAATTTAAAACAAGCAGCAGATAATAATGATACACATACTATTAAAAAAGCTAGTAAGTTATTAATAAAATATGAAAAATAATAATTTTATCTAAAAATATAAATAATCATCAAATTATAATAATTATTAATAAAAAAAAAGTCTTAAAGGAGGCATAAATTATGTATGATAGAATATTATTACCAACAGATGGATCCAAAAATTCAGAAAGAGCAATAGTTCATGCACTTGAAATAGCAAAAAGAGAACATTCTGAAATAATCATATTAAATGTAGTAGATAGTGTATATTTAACAGGATTACCAGAAGAAGAAATTATAACAAAAACTGAAGCATTAATGCAAGAAGAAAGTGAAAAAGTTCTTAAAAATATTGTTGAAATAATTAATAACTTAGAATCTGAGGATAAAGAAGACTATGAAAAAATTAAATTAACACCATTAACAAAAGAAGGAAATGCTCCAGATGTTATTCTTAAAATAACTGAATCAGAAGATATTAATATGATTGTTATTGCAAGTTCTGGTAAACATTTAATAGACAGATTCTTATTAGGTAGTGTAACTGAAAAAATTGTTAGACATGCCAAAGTACCTATAATGGTAATTCCTTAAAATTTTTAAATTTCTTTTTTTTAATATTTTTTAGATTATTTATTTAAATTTTTTATTAATAATAATTAACTAAATTATAAGTTATAAGTTATAATATATAACTTATCTTTTTATCAATTATTAAATCTTAAAAAAATAACAATAAAACAGCTTTAATTACTAAAAAATAAACTAAATAATAGTTATAAGTTATTACTTAAAACTTATAAATGACTAAATTATAACTTCAAAATTCAAATAATGAAAATTTTTCGGATTAAATATTATATAAATTATGAAACAAAATATTATATGAATAAATAATAATTATTTTCTTACATCTGATTAATGTATCTCATATTTTTTTAACTGAAAAAAAAAGTTTTAATAAAAGATAAATTAAGTATTTTTTATTGAATATTTTCTATCTCTTTTTTTGTTAATCCTGTTATTTTAATAATTTCTTCTAAAGAATATTCATCTTTTAAAAGATTTTTAGCTATTTCTAGTTTTCCTTCTTTTATCCCTTCTAATTTTCCTTCTTTTTTCCTTTTTTTATTCCGTTATCGTATATACGTTCTGTTTCTAGTTTTATTGTCATGATATTTCTTATCTCCTCATAATCTTTTTTGTTAAAGAATTTTTTTGAAAAATTAATGATTGTTTTTATTGTATTAAGTTTTAATTTTTCATCGTTATTATATTTTGCATTGATATCTATTATTTTATGTATTCTTTCTTTTTTTGTGGTTGTTCCACTCATAAATATGGTACTAATTAATTCTAAGTAGTCATAATCTGTTATTTCTTTTTTGTTTTTTATTTTTTGGTCTATTTTTTTAAATAGTTCGTCTGAGTTTTTGTTTTTATAAGTGATTATGTTTGGTTTAAATGTTATGCTTCCTAGTTTTAGTTCTTTTTTAATGTTTTTTGTATTACATGTGTATATTATTGTTGTTTCTACATTTTTATTATAGGTAAGACTTAATAGTCCGTTGTATGCAGCAAATCGTCTATAATTTTCATTTAAATTATATGTTGATTGAAATTCAATATGTATTAATTTTCCTTCTTTAGTATCAAATACTAAATCAGGATGTAGTGTTTTATTGGGTATTACTTCTAATTCTTTATTTAGACATTTGGTTAATTCTTCTTTGATTCCAATGATTTCTAAAAACCTCGTTTCAGATTTTATTAAATCTTTGAAAATCATATCTTCAATATTTTCTTTTGACATAATAACTATTACTTTTTCACTTCCTTGTTGTTTATTTTTTAAAATTTTAGGTTTTTTATTTAATTATTTCTAGTTTTTATTAGTATTTTCTATTATTATTTTTATAATATTTATATTTTTTTACTATTTTAACAAATAATTAAGATTATATATGGGTTTTATTAGTGAAAAATTATATCAGATACGTTAAGTGTCCGACAAAAGTTATTTTTTAAAAAAAAATTTTCAAGTTTTTCTATTTAAAATTTCGGAGTTTTGTTGAATCATTAAAAAAAAGAAAAAAAGAAAAGAAAAATTAGTTTTTAACAGAACTTTGTGTTGTATTCGTATTTTTTTGTGTTTTTATGATTGTGAAGTTGGTTGTTTGTTCACTTGATGTGTATTGTGTTGTTTTTGTGTATTTTACTGTTAGATTGTATGTTTTGGGACTATAATTATTAGGTATGGTATAATTGTAGTTTATTTTTCCATTAATTACACTTACTTCTATGTTGTTTTGTTGTGTGTCTTTTAGTGTTTTACCATTAATTTTTAATATTGCATATCCATTATTTATTGGTTGGTTGTCTTTAGTTGTTATGTTTGCTTGTATTGTTATATTTGATCCTGCAATTACAGGTGGTATGGTTTCTATTTTTGTGATTGTTTGGGTGTTTTTTGTGATTGTGAAGTTGGTTGTTTGTTCACTTGGTGTGTATTTATCGTTTCTTAGATATTTTACTGTTATATTATATGTTTTTGCACTGTAGTTTTCTGGTATATGGTATGTGTAGTTTATTGTTCCATTGTGTACTGGTATTTTTATTGATTGTTTGTATTCATCTTTTAATGTTTTTCCATTGATTTTTATTACTACTTCTCCTGTGGTTATTGGTTGTTTATTTTTATCTGTTATATTAGCTTGTATTGTCATATTACTTCCTGGATTTATGTTTGGTGTAATATAAGTTATTTTTGTTGTGCTTGGTGCTTTTGTGATTGTGAAGTTGGTTGTTTGTTCACTTGGTGTGTATTTATCGTTTCTTAGATATTTTACTGTTATATTATATGTTTTTGCACTGTAGTTTTCTGGTATATGGTATGTGTAGTTTATTGTTCCATTGTGTACTGGTATTTTTATTGATTGTTTGTATTCATCTTTTAATGTTTTTCCATTGATTTTTATTACTACTTCTCCTGTGGTTATTGGTTGTTTATTTTTATCTGTTATATTAGCTTGTATTGTCATATTACTTCCAGGTGTTATGTTTGGTGTAATATAAGTTATTTTTGTTGATGTTGGTAATGCATTTACTGTTAAGAACATTGTTTCATTTGTAAGAATATTATCTGTTTTTAGTGTTATATTTGTTATTCCACTTTTTGTTCCTGTAAATATTGTTGTACTTGTTCCATTTTGTATAGTATTAATTATTGGGCTGATTTTTACTATATTTTTTGTTAAATCATAGGAAATATTTGATCCATCAAGAATATTATTAGAGTATGCACTGACATTTTTTCCATTAGTTAACCAATTAAAATCTGTTTTAATCTGTGTATTTTCTGTGACATTTATATTATCTTTTGATAGTGTTACTTTTAGATATATCCATGATTCTGGTGCATTAACATTAACTAATGTTTGATTCCAATCAGGAGCAGTAGTTCCCCACCAATTATTTTCAACAAAAGAATAATAACTACTATTAGAACAATAAATTGAATTATATATCTTATCATCAGAAAGCATTATATAATTATTAAATAATATTGAATTAGTTATATTTAAACTACTATTTTCTGAGTAAATAGCACCACCTTGTGGATTATCATAAGAACTAGCACTATTATTTACAAATTTTATTCCTGTTAAATTTAGACTTTTATTTGTATATATTGCTCCTCCATAAGCTACTCCCTCATCAGTAGTATATATTAAATTTCCTGTAAAATTAATATTAACTAAGTTCATAATTCCTGTATTGTATATAGCTCCACCAAAAGTATCAGTATCTCCAGGAGGGCTTGTATAAATTGCTATTGCTGAATTTTTATTGAAAGTAGTATTATAAACATTCATAGTTCCAGTATTGTATATTGCTCCACCATGACTATGTGCATAATTTTCTTCTAGGTCATCTAAACCACTATTTCTAGAATTAAATGCACAATTACCATCAAATGTTGAATTATAAATGTTCATAGTTCCAGTATTGTATATTGCTCCACCATAACTACCATCCTCATTAGTAACATAACGACTATTATTAATGAAGCTTACGTTAATTAGGTTAAGTGTTCCATAATTTGTTATTGTTCCACCACCGAAAACCCAATAACTTGGATCACTAGATGTTCCATTAATGCATGTTACATTTATTAAAGTTAATGAATGTCCTGCTGCTATCCAAAACAATGAACAAGACTGTAATCCATTTAATGTTATTGTTGTTTTAGATGTACTATCTCCTATTATTGTTAGGTTAGCTGTTGCTCTATCTATAAATATTTTAGTTCCAAATCTATAATTAGTTCCTGTTAATTTTATTGTGTAATTTACATCTGCTGATCCATTATATGCGATATTATATATTTGACTTTTAAGTTCTTTGTAATTAGCTGCTGCACTTTTTTCTGGTACTGTGTTATTTGTTTCTTTTTTATTAGTAACTGTTGGTTTTTGAGTTGTGTTTTCTTGTTTTGTATTAAGTGTCTTTTGTGTTTTATTTATTGTTTGTGTAGGTTCTGTGTTTATTTGTGTATCTTGTGTTATTGTAGATGTTGTGTTTGTTTGTGTATCATTTGCTGCTGATGCAATTGATAAACTAACTAGAAAGATTAATAGGAGTATTCCTATTAATTTGATTTTATTCTTCATTTGCATTCATCTCCGCGATACGTATTTTTTCTTCTCTTATTAATAATTCTTCATATAATTTTGATGATTCTTCCATGATTGCAAGATCTTCTTCATCATAATCGAATATTATATTATTATTGTTTATTGAATCTATATTGTTGTTTATTATTATTTTGTTATCTAAACTGTTGCTTGAAAAGTTATCTTTTGATGGATCGTTTATATGTAATGTTCGTATTGTTTCTGATCTTTCGTAAATTGAATTGGTTGTAGTTACTATTGTTATTTGGTAATCTTTAGAACTGTAATCTGGTATTGTGTAGTTTACTCTGATTTGTCCATTTTGTGATGTTGCATTTGGTGATAGATTTCCAGTATAGTTAAGTAGATCTAGTGTGCTGATTGTTCGTCCGTTTATTTTAATTACTACTCTTGTTGTTTCTGAAATTGCCACGTCTCTGAAATTGTGTACTGTTGCAGTGATTGTTATTGTTGTATTAGCATGACTTGTTATGTCATCAAAGCTTACATATGTTTGGTATTTGAAGTTTGGTGGTAATGATACTTGTTGACCATCTACAGTTACTGTTAATCCTGTAAAATAACCATAGTAATCATATATTATACCATCTCTATAATCATTAAAGCTTATTGAAGATACTCGTGATGTGTTGAATATAGCTATCCTATTTTGTATTTTATGATCTAGTAATTTTAAGTTTCCAGTACTATTATAATGATTTATGTCTATATAAAATGTTTTATAATTAAGAGCATTAGGGTTACTACTGTCTGTACGATTATTTTGTACAGTAAACATTAGTACTATAGGACATGTAGTGTTTACTAATGAATTACAACTACTCATATTTCCTTGATTAGAACCCCACCAATTATATAATGCATCCAAATACTTTGATGAATATATGGAATTTACAGTATTATTATAAAAAGTAGATCCAGTAACATTACATTTCTCTACTTCATTATATATTGCACCACCAGAATTAGCACAATTATTAATAAAATTACAACCTAAAATTGAGAATTCATTTAAAGTATTAATATAATATATTGCACCTCCAGTTAAACTAGAACAAGAAGTAAAATTAGAAAACAAAATTGTCATACCACTTGATTGGTTAGTATAAACTGCTCCACCAGATGTAATAGCAACACAGTTTTTGAAAATGGAATTTTCTATACTATATATTGAACTACTACCATTATAACCTAATGCTCCACCAGATGTTTTTGCAGTGTTATTAATGAATATTGAGTTGTATATATCTATTGTTGTACTGGTTGCTCTATTATATATTGCTCCACCTATAAAAGTTTTTGATGAAGATAATGCATGATTATTTATGAATGTGGAATCATATATTTCCCATTTTAATAATGATGATGCACTTACAATTGCACCTCCTGCAGAAGCATTATTATTTTCAAATAATGAAGTATATATTTTCCATTTGGAAGCTGAACCACTTCCAGCAATAGCACCACCATAAGTTGTAGCTAAATTATTTTTAAAATTAGAATTTGATACAGTTATATTGTCAAAACGGCCTGTATTAAATATTGCACCCCCTCTTGATAATGCTTGGTTTTTTGTGAAATTTGATGTTGTAATTATTAATGTTCCATAGTTATATACTGCCCCTCCGTATTCTGTTGCTGTGTTGTTATTAAATGAACAGTTTGATATTTGTACTGGTTGTCCACTATTAA
>JAUNXU010000130.1 GCA_030539615.1 Methanobacteriaceae archaeon
TTAAAAATAAAAAAAAATACAATTTAAAATAAAAAATAAAACTCAAATAAAAAAAAATATAAATATAATCTAAATTAAATATTATAATATTATTAAATAAAACGAATAATAATAAAAAAAAAATAACAAGAGAAATACATAGAATACATTGAGGAAAAAAAATAAACACAAAAAATCACGAAAAACACGAAATCATTGAAAAACACAAAATAAAAAAAATTACGATAATAAAAAAAAAATATTATATTATAAAAAAAAATCAAAGGTGAAAAAATGGCAATATGGCAAGGAGACTCCTTAAGAAAACCTACAGGAGCAAGATCAATTAGACATCAAAATAAAAGAAATGCTGAATTTGGAAGAATACCATCAGAAACAAAAATCGGCGATGAAATAAGAAAAACAATCGAAACAAGAGGCGGAAACCAAAAAATCAGAGCAACCTCAGCAAAAAAAATAAATGTAGTAAACCCAGCTGATAATACAACACAAACAGTAGAAATGAAAACAGTGCTTGAAAACAATGCAAATGCTCACTTTGTAAGAAGAAACATTATAACCAAAGGAGCACTCATAGAAACTGATATAGGAACCGTAAAAATAACATCTAGACCAGGTCAAGATGGAATAATTAACGGAATATTAACAGAATAATCATATCACAATTCATGAAACCACCAGCAAAAATCGGAGAAAAACTCGACACATTACTAACCACAATAAACAAAGATTTACCCGAAGGAATGGAACTAGAACTAGAAGGATATTACAACCGAGGCTTCTTCGTAAGTAAAAAAAGATATGCATTACTTGATGATAATAAAATAGAAGTAAAAGGATTAGAATTAGTTAGAAGAGATTGGGCACCAGTAGCAAAAAACACACAACACAATATATTAAAAGCAATATTAATAGATGCATCTCCAGAAAAAGCTCAGAAAATAATCAAAAAAACATTAAAAAATCTACGAACAGGAAATACCCCATTAGAAGACTTAATAATACATACAAAATTAACAAAAAAAATAGAAAACTATAAACAAATTGCACCCCATGTAATAGCAGCAAAAAGACTCATAGAACACGGACAAAAAGTAGGAAAAGGATCCATCATACAATACATTATAACTAAAGGAACACAACCCATAAGTCAAAGATCAGAACCTATAGAATACATAGAACATGATTATGATCCAGAATATTACATAAATAATCAAGTACTGCCAGCAGTACTTAGAATATTTGAAGCAATAGGATATAGTGAAGAACAAATAATCTATAATCAAAGACAAACAACATTAGACCAATTCTTCTAAAAAGAGAATTATTTTACTTAATTTTCTATTTCTTTTCATTTTAACCACCAAAAAAAAAAGAAACACTGTTTTTAAATAAAAAATAATTTCATAAAGTTATATAATTTTAAAAAAAGAGATTTTAGTTTAAATTAAAAAAAAACTAGTTAATTTAAACCAAAGTATTTAAACAAGAATATTACGAATACTATTATGATTACAATAATTAGTATAACTATTAATGCTGATGTAAGTTTATCAGTAAATGAATTTAAACCTTCATCTAGATTTACTTCATCCAATTCATCTTTAGGTTGAGATACATATTCTTTACTAATATCATGTTTAACACTTGTTTCTTTTTTAGGAACTGATTTAATAGCAGATTTTTCTTTATCAAGATTATTATTAATAACTTCTTTATTATTTATAAAAGAAGGTGTATCTGATAAACTTGTATCTTTTTCAGATTTTATTTCTTCTGATTTATTTTCTATTATGTTTAGTTCTGGATTATTTGTTGTTTTTGCTACTAATTTTTCTTTACTTATTAACTTTTCTTTTAATGGTTTATCTGTTTCATTATAACTAACCGGTTTTTGTCCAACTATTCTTTTTTCTCTTTTAATTTTTTTCTCTACTTCTTTAACAGGTTCTTCAACAACCTCTTCTTTAACAGGTTCTGTAATAGGTTCTTTTTCAACCTCTTTTTCAACAGGTTCTGCCTTAACAGGTTCTTTAACT
>JAUNXU010000131.1 GCA_030539615.1 Methanobacteriaceae archaeon
ATTATTATTAGGTTAGATTAACTTATTCTTTTTCTTATAATAACTTTGTAAAAATACTCATTTTTTTATTAAATTTATAAATATGTATATATTTTTTCTACAATATTTTTAATAGTAAGAAATTAAATTATTATATAATAGAAAAAAGATAATACTCTACTCAAAAAAAATCTTTTTATCTCTAAAATTGATAAAAAAAATATTAAAGGAGGTATTTTTTATTAAAAAAATAATAATAATCTTAGCTTCATTATTTATTATAATAAGCTTAAGTACATTATCAGCAACAAATGACACAACAATAAATACACAGACAAATACAATAACAACCATAACTGCCCACCCCCAATAATACACTTGAAGAAATAACACCCACTAATAATAAAGAATTAGTAAGTATGAAAAAATTTAATGAGAATACAAAACAAGAAAACACAACACAAAAACCAACAATTACTAACAAAAAAGAAACAAACAACACAGTACCAGAAAAAAGTACAGCAAGTAATTTTACTCAGCTAAATGATCAAATAAATTCTATTAAAAAATAATGGGACAAAAGATACAAATTATTCAATAAAATTAACAGGAACCGTATACCCATTCTCAAATAGTATAAATTGGGATGGAACACCAACAAATTTAACATTAATTGGAGATAATAGTCATAATACAAAAATAATATTGGATGGTAAAAATGCACGTTCATTAGTTTATATAAGTTCAGGACATTCAATAACATTTATCAATATAACTATAACTCATGGATTTTCAAAAAATTATAAAATTGGTGGAGCATTAACTAATTATGGTACTTTAAATCTTATTAATGTTAATATAACTAATAATACTCATAGTATTAATACTCATAAAGCAATATCATATGGTGGGGCAGTATATAATGTTGGAGATATGAATATTTATAATTCAACATTTTCTGGAAATAAAGTAACTGCATCTGATACACAGGAAGAATATAATTCTGATCGTAATTTACCTGATGCTGTAGCATATGCATATGGTGGTGCAATATACAATACCGGAACGATAAATAGTTATAATTCAATATTTAATAATAATCTAGCACAAACAAATACTTTAACAGGTAGTTATTACTCTGATCTTGGGTCACATTCTTATTCAATTGGTGGTGCAATATATAATAATGGGTTAATTAATCTGTTTAATAATACTTTAACTGAAAATAAAGTAAATTCACAAGCAAAAGGTGAAGAATATGATTATAAGTATGCATATGCATATGGTGGATCAATACAAAATAATGGAACATTAATTATTAAAGATTCAATAATTAATTATAATTTGGCTACATCTATTGGTAGATTCTCTTTTGCTAATGGTGGAAGTATATCTAATAATAAAATAATGGATATTATAAATTCAAGTTTAATAGGAAACAAAGTATCAACTAGTTCAGTTTCATCTACTAGTGGTAATGCTATTTCATATGGTGGTGCAATATATAATAGAGGAAAATTAAATTTAGAAGATGTAAATTTAATTAATAATAGTGCATATTCATCAGTTCCAGAAAGTTTTGATTATGAAGGTTATAGTTATGGTGGAGCAATATTTACAATTAAATCAATGAATATAATTAAAACAAAATTTATTAATAATAATGTTACAAGTGAATGTATTAATATTCATTTTATAATAAATGATACAATATATGCTAAAGGTGGAGCTATTTATACAGAAAATAATTTAAAAATTATTAAATCAGTATTTATTAATAATAATGCATTTAAAAACTTTATTAATAATCCCGTCATGCTTAATGTATCTAATTCAAGTATAAATAATAATATTTATTCTTCAAATAATAGTTGTAATTATTCTATTGAAAATAATTGGTGGGGAAATAATACTCCTAATTGGAATCAAATATTGGTTAATGTTAATGCACCAGAATCATGGATATATCTAAAAGTAACACTATCAAAAGATAATATAAATGTCACAGAAAATACACAAATTAAAACAGATTTTAATTGGTTAACTAATGGAAAAAATGT
>JAUNXU010000132.1 GCA_030539615.1 Methanobacteriaceae archaeon
AGTAACAAAAGAAAAAAAAAAGTAAAATTATCCTTATTAAAATAAAATAATTTATATTAATATTTTTTCATTATTTTCTTTACAAATGGAGGCTTGATAACTTCAATATAAATAAAAAAAGTATTATTTTAATATTATCAATTTTAATAATTCTAATTGGATTAAATACTATAAATGCTGTAAATACAACAGATACCACTTCTCTAGAAAAATCAACAATAGAAACTAGTACAATAAATACAACTTCAACAGAAACCCCAATACAAAAAACTCAAACAAGTAGCAGTAATAATAACAATAATACTAAGAAATCAGTTACATCTACAAAAAATACATCAAATCTAATTACAAATGAAAATAGTAATAATTCCATTAGTTCACAAACAACAATAACATATCCTGAATCATATGATCTTAGAAATCTTAGTTATGTAACTCCAGTTAAAAATCAAGTAAATGGTGGTAATTGTTGGGCATTTGCAAGTTATGCATCCCTTGAATCATATTTATTAATAAATGAAAACATAACGTATGATTTTTCAGAAAATAATCTAAAAAATTTAATGGGATCATATTCTAAAAATGGTACTGATTTTAATCCTAATAATGGTGGTAATGAATTTATGGCTGCAGCTTATTTAAGTCGTTGGTCAGGACCAGTACTTGAAAGTCAAGACCCATATGATGCTACAAGTGTTTATTCAGAAGAATTTAATGCAACATATTATGTTCAAGATATTGCATTTTTAGAAAGAAGAGAGAATGCTTTGGACAATGATAAAATAAAATATGTATTATTAAATTACAGTCCTGTTGCTGTAAGTTTATATTATAGTAGTAGTTATTATAACTATTCTTCTTATAGTTATTATTATAATGATTCAAATAAAGTTGCAAATCATATGGTTACTGTAGTAGGTTGGGATGATAATTATAATGCTAGTTTATTTAAAGTAGAAGCTCCAGGTAATGGTGCTTTCATTGTTAAAAATAGTTTTGGAACAGGATTTGGTGATGAAGGATATTTCTATATTTCATATTATGATAGTGCTCTTGCAGGTTATAACGATTTAGCAGAAGGTAATATTGGTGGTTTTGCAATATTAAATATTGAAGAAACAGATGTTTATAAAACAAATTATCAATATGATATTTTAGGATATAATCTTGGATGGGGATATGATTCTGAAACAGGATGGTTTGCAAGTAAGTATAATTCATCAAGTAATAATCCATTAACAGCTGTTGCAACATATTTCTTTTCAGAAAATTCTGAATATTCACTATATGTATATGTCAATGAAGAATTAAAACTTACACAAAATGGAACCATAGAAATACCAGGATATAGAACTATCATTCTAAATTCACCTGTATTATTAAATGAAGGAGATGAATTTAAAGTTGTAATAAAATCAACAACACCAGGATACAATTATCCAATACCTATAGAAGCACAAATAGACAATTACAGTAAAGCTACATCTAATCCAAATGAAACTTTTATTAGTGAAGATGGAATTAACTGGGTAGATCTTTACTCTGCTAAAACTAATGCAAGTGTATGTTTAAAAGTATTTACAGGTTATGCTACTAATTTAACAATGCAAATTTTAGCAAATACTACTGGATATATTGAAAATGAATATATTCAATATATTTTAAATATAACTAATAATTATGATACATCTAAACAAGTAAATATTAGTGCAATTCTTGATTCAGGAGCTAATATAATATCAACTTATGTTTCAAAAGGAAGTTATGATGTTAATACCAATATTTGGAGTATTAATGAAATTGGCACTAATGAAACTGTACAATTAATATTAAATACACAGATAATAAATGTGGGAAATGTAACAAATACATTTAATTTAGTATCAAAATTGTATAATCTTAACAATATAACTTCAATAAATATAACATTAGTAAATAAAAATTATTCTTATATTGTATTAGATGATGTTGGTGAATCTTATCCAAGTTCGATTATTAA
>JAUNXU010000133.1 GCA_030539615.1 Methanobacteriaceae archaeon
AAAACTTAAAAAAAGAGGTTAAACTAATGGAATACATACTAGAAGTAAATAATCTAACAAAAAAATATAAAAATAAGACTGTAGTTAATAACTTAAATTTAAAAATAAAAAAAGGAGAAATTTATGGATTACTTGGACAAAACGGTGCTGGAAAAACTACAACAATGTGTATGATAACAAATTTAAGTCATAAAACAGAAGGAGAAATAAAATTATTTGGTCAAGATACAACAAATAACAATCAAATATTTCAAAAAGTAGGAAGCATAATTGAATCTCCAGGATTTTATGAAAATCTAACAGGATATGAAAACTTAAAGTACTTTGCCAAAATACAAAAAATAACTAATAAAAAAGATATTGATATTGCACTTAAAATAATGGAATTAGAAGAAAATAAAAATAAAAAAGTAAAAGAATATTCAATGGGAATGAAACAAAGATTAGCAATAGCAGAAGCAATAATGAACAAACCAGAGTTATTAATACTTGATGAACCAATAAATGGATTAGATCCAAGAGGAATATTAGATATAAGAAAATTCTTAAAAAAACTATCTAAAGAACAAAATATGACAATAATAATCTCAAGTCATATATTATCTGAAATTGAACAACTTGTAGATAGAATTGGAATAATAAATAATGGAAAATTAATAGAAGAAATAACCATGGACAACTTACATGAAAAAATGAATAAATGTTTAGAATTTAAAGTATCAGATACAAAAAAATCTTCAAAAATACTAAAAGAAAAATTCAACATTGCATGTAAAATTAAAGAAAATAAGATTCAAATAAAGGATTTTAATAACACAGCAACAATAAATAAAGAATTTGTTAAAAATGAAATATCAGTAAGTCAAATTGAAACAATACATGAAAATTTAGAAGATTATTTCCTAAAAAAGATTTATCAAGAAAATCTAGAAGAAGTATATACAAATGATCAGGAGGTAGAAGTTAGTGCTTAATTTAATATCAGGTGAATTTTTAAAACTTAAAAGATCAACTATATTTAGAGTATCATTACTTGGAAGTTTAGTAACACCTTTTATGATGTTATTATCATTATTTAAAGCAAAATATTCTGATCCTGTGGAATTAGTTACATTTGCAAAATTGTTGGATCAAAGTATGGTTTATGTGACATTACTATTTGGAATTTTATTAAGTATACTAATACTTGCTTATTTATTTAATAGAGAATATACTGAACATACATTAAAATCAGTAATGTCAAAAAGTATATCTAAAACAGAGTTCTTAGTAAGTAAATATATAACTTTTATATTATGGGCAACATTATTAACAATAATTTCTTGGATTGGAGTAGTATTTGTAGGATTTATTGGAGGTGCAACAGAATTTAGTATCAATGTTTTAGCACATTCTTTTGTAAACTTTATGAAAGCTAATCTATTAACAGTTTTATTTATAACTCCAGTAATTTGTATAACATTATGGTTTAAAAATATAATACCTGCAATAATATATGGAATTACAATAGTATTGGGAAATTTAATGATATTTGGTGATAAATTAGCAGCATTTTATCCTGGAACTGCAATATATTTATTGACTGCTGATCAAATTGGATTTAATGAAGTTTATAATTGTGATCCTGTAATTCCATTAGTAATTATTGTATTGATGGCTATAATTGGTTTTATATTAAGTTGGCAATATTTTGAAAGAGCAGATGTTACATTATAATAACTACAAATATTTTAAACTATATAAATAATATTAAAAAATATATAGGTTGTTACTTTTAATTATGAAAACAAAAATCAAGTATTTACGACAAGAATTAGGTATTAGTCAACAAGATCTTGCTAAAAAAGCAGGAGTAACAAGACAAACTGTAAATGCACTTGAAAATGGTCGATATAATCCATCATTAGTTGTTGCATATCAAATAACTAAGATATTAAAACAAGAATATATTGAAGATGTATTCATATTAGAAGAAAAAGAAGAAAAGGAAAAAT
>JAUNXU010000056.1 GCA_030539615.1 Methanobacteriaceae archaeon
AGACAAAAAGCCACCCACACAGCATCAACACCAATAAAAGGTTCAAATATAAAAATAGGTATAAATAAAAATATAAAACTATTAGCAAATGTAAAATAGTTAAGATATCCTATTTTATTTATAGAATTATAATAACCTATTAAAATACAAATAATACTTGCAGGTATTAATGATAAACTGTATAATCGTATCATTACAATAGACATGTTAATTATTCTTACATCTGATGTATATAATGAAGCAATAATAGGTGCTATTATAAATAAAATTATCATTATAATAATTGAAATAATCATTGATTTTTTAAAAGATATTTTAGCAAGTTTTTCAATTAATAAATAATTAGATTCACCATTTAATATTCCTGATAAAATCAATACAGAATTTGTAATTCCTTTAAATAAAATTGCACTAACCAACATGTAAATATTATTGTTAATAGTTAATACACCTATAGCAATAACCCCACCAATATTTATTACCACATTATTTAAAATAATTCCACTTATAGTACTTCCAATTTGATTCAAACCTGAAGAAAATCCATATTTAAATATTTGATATGTAGATGAAGATATATTAGTTATTCTTGTTAAATAAATAGAATTATTTTTATTAAAAAAATGCAATAAATATACTAAACTTCCTACAATATAACTTAAAGATATAGATAAACCAATTCCAAACATTGAACCATTAAAATAGATTATAGTCACTAATACTAAAAGAATTTGTGTTATTAAAATACTTATAACTGAATATATAGTTAAGTTATTATAACCATCCATTCGTGTATAATTCATTAAATGAACCTGAAAAAGATATGGGATAAAACCAATAGTTAGACCTATTATATATTCTGAAGTAAGATTGAATAAGAATGAATTTGCCCCAATTATCCATGCAATATTCTTACTGAATATAATTATTAAACTTGTGATTATCAAACCAAGTATTATAATTAATAAACAAGTAATGGTAAATATTTGATTAGATTTATTTTTATCATTTCTTCCAAGATATTTAGATGATAAAGTCATACTACCATTAGATAAACATGAAGATACTGCTACTATAATAGTTTCAACAGGAATACTTAATCCATAAGCCATAAGGGATACTTCCCCTACAAATCGTCCAATTAATATTCCAATAATAATGATTGAAATATTCATAAGAATTGCTTGAATAATTCCAATACTTAAAAGAGAATTATAAACTTTTGACAAAACATATTTATTTATATTATATTCCATGTTAATCTGCTCTCATAAAAAATATTATTTAATAATATGAATATATATTAACTTTAATTTATTTATATCTTCTAGAAACTTTTTATAATAATATTTATATTATTTCTATTTGTTTTTCCTGCTTTTAATGATTTTACTATGTATATATTTTTTATTTTTTAGAAAATAATCCATTTACTAAAATTAACAGTCAAAAATTCATTATAACTATTAACAAATAAATTTATTTGGGTTATCTTTATAAATTATTAAATTAATTATTGTTGATCAATTAATGGATATCTGGGCTGATCATATTTAATATTTTAAAATTAGTTTTTTCATTTAATCGTTTTATAGTTTAAAAATAGTGTGTTTTTAGGATTGTTATATGTTTATTATTTAAAAGAAAATATAAATAAGAAATTGAATCTATATGATTCAATTAAATTATTATATTTTAAATGCTGTTTTGGAATATTGTGATGGTTTGGATAAGTTATATAATAAATTACTCCATGTAGGATATTTTGCTCCCCAATAGTTATTTAGTATTGATTTTACTTTTCCACCATTAGCTATTGCATTTCCAGCACCTGAAGCAGTATTACTTACAAAGTTACTTTTTGTTACTGTTAAGTTTCCTGTGCTTGCTATTGCTCCTCCACCATAATATTTTCCACTAGCTTGATTGTTTTGGAAGTTTACTGATGTTGCTATAAATTCTGAGTATGAGAATATTCCTCCACCAGAAGATGCATTTGTTGCTTTTCCAAGATTTGAGGTTATATAACTTGATGTTATATTGAATAATGATCCTACAAAGTATATTCCTCCTCCATAGGTATTTATTCCTCTTGCTCTATTGTTACTTATTGTTACATTTAATGCATTTATTGATCCATCATTGAAGTTTATTGCTCCTCCAAGAGCATTTCCATTTGTTGCTGTTGCATTATTTGATATAAATCTTGTATTTTCTAATGCTGAGTATGTATTATAATTATACATTGCTCCACCAACAACTGCTTTTGCTGTTGCAACGCTGTTTGTTATATCAGTTCCATAGATTACTAATATTGAATTTTGATTATATAATGCTCCTCCTCCAGATATTGAAGTTCCTAGTGCATTATTTCTATCAAATTTAGAATTATATATTGTTAATCTACTGTTAAAGTTACCTATTGCACCACCAAATCCATCAACTGTTGCATTAACAGTATTTTGATTAAATGATGATGAGTATATAGTTAAATTTGCAGCATATATTTTTATTGCTCCACCTACAACTTCTTTTCCTAATGCAGTATTTTTAATAAATGTTGTATTACTGATTGTTATATTTAATCTTTCAGCATATATTGCTGCTCCACCAGTAAGATTGTTTCCTGTTACTTTATTTGATGTAAAAGTACTGTCTAAGATTGAAGTTATATTTCCTATAGATACTATTGCTCCACCTTCACTGTTTGCTGTTGTTGCTATATTTGATACAAAGTCACATCCTATAACATTTAATAATCCAGTATTATAGATTGCTCCTGCACTATTTTTTCCATTTGCTTCATTTACTTTAAATGATGATTGATTTACTGTTATTAATCCATAGTTGGTTATTGCTGCTCCACAATCTATTTTTGATGTTTTTGCATTTTGGAATGTTATACCATAAATTATTGCTGATATATCTTTTGATATTGTCATTATAACATTACCATTAGCTTGTCCTGATATGATTGTTTTATCTTTTCCAGCACCAGTTATTCTTAATGGTTGAGTTATATTAATTAATGTTTCATAATATACTCCTTGAAGTATATTTACTGTTCCAGAATATGCTACTTTAGTTAATGCAAAGTTTATTGTTTTAAATGGACTTAAAATTGTTCCATAATTATCATCACTTCCATTTGCACTTACATAAACATCAGATAATTTAAATACATTAACATTTTCAGTATCTTCAGATGATGAATATTTATTATTTCCTGAGTAAACTGTATTTAATTTTATTTGTAATCCAGCCCATGCAGATGGAATAGTATATCTAAATACAGCTAATCCATTTTTCACATCCACAGTACCTGCAGTTACATTATTAAATTTAAATACAACTGATCCACCTGTAACATTTAATTTATCTTCATCTACTACATGTACAGATATTGATACTACTGATCCGGGAGTTGTATTTAATGAACTTGTTGTTGTATTAGTTAATAATTTATTAAGTATTAATGTATTTACATTTCTACTAGGATTATATTTATTATTTCCTTGATATACTGCAGTTATTATACGTTCTCCTGCATTTAATGTAGATGGAATTGTGTAATTTAATGTTGCTATACCATTAATAACTTTTGTGGATCCTATTGTACCATCACCTATTTTAAATACAATATCTCCACTTAATACATCATTACCATTTTCATCTTTAACTAAAGCTGTAAATATTGCAACATGACCAGGTTTACTTTCAGTTTTATTAACTGTTGTAATTGTGTTTAATTGAATAATGGATAATACACCGTCATTTCTACTTGCAAGATAATTATTACTTGGTTGATATACTGCTGTTATTACACGATCTCTTTTAACCCAATCAGATGGGATTGTGTAATTTAATGTTGCTATACCATTAATAACTTTTGTGGATCCTATTGTACCATCACCTATTTTAAATACAATATCTCCACTTAATACATTATTACCATTTTCATCTTTAACTAAAGCTGTAAATGTTGTATTTTGTCCAGGTTTGGCAGTTACATTATTAATAACTGTAACAGTATTAAGTTTTTCTAAAATTAAATTTGCAGTACCATTAGCTTTTGAATTTTGACTTGTGGAACCAGAAATAGCTGTTAAAGTATATGATTTAACACTAAAATTTGCAGGAACAGTATAATTTACAACTGCTTTTCCTGAAGAATCTGTTACTCCTTTTGCTATAGTATTACCATTTAATTTAAATGTTACTTTAGATCCTACAACATTACTATTTATAGCATTTTTAACTATTGCTTCTAAAGTTATTGTTTGACCAGGTTTTGCTGTAACATTTTTTAAAACCATTGTTGTATCAAATCTATCTATGGTTAATACTGAATTCACTTTTGAACTATTATATTCAGAATTTCCACTGTATACTAAACTAAGATTATAATCTTTTGATGAGTATTTAGATGGAATAGTATATATAAATGATATTGTTCCATTAGATACAGCTAATTTATTACTTATAGTTTTACCATTTAATTTAAATACTGCATTACCTGTAGCATTCTTATTTATATTAGCTGATATAGTTACATTACTTCCAGGTACATTATGTACTGGATTTATTTTTATTGTCGGATTTACTTTTTCAGTTACTAATTTTTGAGTTACATCTGATGATTTACTACTGTTTACCACAGCATGAATCTCTTTATCTAACTTTTTAGGTTCAGTTTTAACAGTTTTTTCTGATATAAAGTTATTACTTGTTTCTTCTAAGATTTGTTGATTATTATCTTGTGATTGTACACTTGTTGTATTACTACTATCTGTTGCAGAAACTGTTCCTACTACTAAAGTTAATAAAATTACTAAACATGAAAAAAGTAAAATACCTTTTCTATTAATTTTAATAATATCTTTTCCTCCATATTTTTTTTTAATTAAAAGTTTATTAAAAAGAATTTTTTTCTATTATTTTTTTTTGTTTTGTAAGAAAGAAATATAATATAAATAAAATGAAAAAAAAATTTCTTTCTTGATATTTATATATGATTAAATTAACTATTAAATTTGTCTAATTAAATTTAAAAAAAAATTTCAGTAAATATTTAATAAAATTTTTTTAGTTTTCATAAAATCTTATTTAAGCGTATACATATATAATATTTAAATTTATATAACGACATATAATTAATATATAAATAAATAATAATAAGAGGTGATGCAATGGATAACAAAGAAAATAATGATTTAATAAAATATTTTAAAGAAAATAAGAACTTTTTAACAAAACCAGAAATGGATTATCAACAATTAACAAAAGAAATTAGTTTATTAAAAGAACAAATAGCCAGAAAAGAAGAAATTCAAAAAAAATTAGAACCTACTATTATTGATATTATCACATTAAAAAATGAAGGTAAAGAAGGTTTAATAAAATATATTACTGATGGAATTATTGATATTGCAAAATATAATGTTAAACCATCACTACAAATTTTAAATGAAAAACCAGATGAATGGATAGAACAAATTACTAATGGATATGGAATAAGAATTGATGAGTTAAAACCAATATTAAAAAAATATGATGAAGAATCACATAATGAATTAGAAACAGAAAAAACAAAAGAAGAAACAAAACAATTTTATATAGATGAATGTACTAATTTAATTATAGAAAATGCTAATAAACATAATATATCATTAAAAGAAGGATATTTATTAATTGATCATGTTTCACGATTATTTTATAAAGAAAAAACAGGAAAAACTTTTAAAGAACTTGAAAAAATTTGTTTAGAAAAATAATAAAAAAAGAATTGAATTATAGTTTTTTCATCCAATTATTTGTTTCTATTTAATACAAAGTCTGCTACTGCTATTAATGAATCTTTAGCCATTGAATCTTCAAATGTTTCTAAAGCTTCTTTTGCTAAATCAACATGTTTTTGAGCAATATTTTTAGCATAATCTATTGCACCATATTTTTCAAGTAAAATCATTGCTTCATCTTTAATACTTTCATCATTAACACTTAATAATTCAATTAATCGATCATGATCTTCTTTATTAGCTTTTTCTAATGCATGAATAACCATTATAGTTTTTTTACCTTCTACAAGATCACTACCAACAGGTTTTCCTATATCTTCACCTGTTAAATCTATATAATCATCTTGTATTTGGAATGCTAATCCAATATTTTTACCATATTTTTCCATAGCTTGAATTTCAATATTTGTTGCACCACCAATAATTGCCCCTGATGTAGTAGCAGCGGCTATTAATGCAGCTGTTTTTTTATAGATCATATTCATATACTGTTCTTCGGATACTTCAAATGTTTCTTCAAATTGCATATCAACAGCTTGACCTTCACATATTTTAACACAAGAATCTACCAATATTTTTAATGCATCTAATACTTGTTCATATGCAATATTATCATCAGCAGTATTTATTATGGATTCATATGCTTTTGCAAATAATGTATCTCCAGCCAATATTGCAAGAGGTGTTCCCCATACTTTATGTACAGATTTCATTCCTCTTCTTGTATCATCATTATCCATTATGTCATCATGTATTAAACTGAAAGTATGAACTAATTCTAATGCTGCTGCTGTTTTTAATGCTTTTTCTGTTTTTCCACCAACAGTTTGACAACTTAATACTGCTAATGCTGGTCTGAATTTTTTTCCACCAGCTCTAATTAGATGAGTAGATGAATCATATAATGTTGATGGTTCTAATGTTCCTAATACATTTTTTATTTCTAAATCTACTTCTTCAGAATATTTTTTTAATATTTCTTCAACTTCTATCATAATTTTTCACCTTTTAAATACTTGAGCTTGTCCATTTCTTAATATATGAACATCATTTCCTAATACATATCCTTCTTCTTCTGCTAATTCCACATATGCTGAAAGCATTGTTATATCCCCGTGTGCTGGAACTAAATGTTTTGGTTGTAACATTCTTATGAAATCTCTATGATCTTCAGGTCCTGCATGTCCGGATACGTGAATATTTGTAAATATTCTTGCACCTTTACTTTTCAGTCTTCTTTCAAGTATGTCTCTGTTTGCTTTATTTATTGGATTAGGTATAGTTGATGCTGAAAATATAACATTATCTCCAGGTTTTATTTCAAAATTTGTTTTATTATTTGCTATTCTAGGAAGTAATGCATCAGGTTCTCCTTGATGTCCTGTTACTAATAATAAATATTTACTTCTATTTTCATTAGCTCTTGCAAGAGCTTTATTTATTGCTTTTGAATTTCCATATATATTTACACTTTTTGGTATATTTAATATTCCCATAGATTCAGCAAGTGAACTATATCTTTCCATTGATCTTCCTAATATCATTATTTTTCTTCGACTTCTTTCAGCTATTTTTACTATAGCATTTATTCTTTCTATATGACTAGAAAATGTTGTCATAATTAATCCACCTTTTTCTTCTAGTGGTTGTTTCATGACATCTTTTAATAAATCTTTTGCAATTCTTTCAGAGTATGTTCTTGGTTGTCCTTTTTCTTTTATATTTGTTGTATCTATTATTGCTGCTTTTACTCCTTTTCTTCCTAATTCTTTAAATCTTCTATAATCAGGTGGTGGTGATGTTACTTGATGATTATCAAATTTAAAATCATTAGCATATATTACTACACCTTCAGGAGTATGTAAAGCTATAGTTACAGTTTGTGGAATACTATGTGTATTTTTAACAAATTCAAGTGTTAAATTTGAAGATATTTGTAATTTTGCTCCAGGATTTAAAGATTTTAATGGATTTGTAACTTTGAATTTTCTTTCTTGTTTTATTGTATTTTGTATTAATGCTAAAGTATATGGAGATGCTATAATTGGTGCTTCATATCTATGAGCTAATTTTGCTACTGCACCTATATGATCTAAATGTCCATGAGTAAATACTATTGCCCTTACTTTTCCATCAACTTCTTTCATTAATGTATCATCAGGTATTACTCCTCTTTCTATTAAATCAAGACTATGCATCCTTGATATATCCGTATCTTCATGTATATGTATTTTATCTAAATGTATTCCCATATCAAATATAACTACATCATCATTAACCTTTACTGCAGTCATATTTTTTCCAATTTCTTCATATCCGCCTACTGCTATTACTTCTATTGTCATTTATTCATTTCTCCTTGCATATTTTTTAGTGTTTATTCCAATTTCATTTAAATATTCTCGAGTTTTTCCTGAAATTACTATATTTTTTTCTTGTAATTCTTTTATATTTGAAGCACCTACTAGAAACATTGCTGTTTTTAATTCTGTTGTGAACTTTTCGATCTGTTTTTCAGTATATTCATGTCCATGATAAGAATGTTTTAAAAAGGGTAATCCTATTCCCACACAACTTGCACCTAATGCTATTGCTTTTGCTGCTTCTAATCCATTTCGTATTCCACCAGAAGAAATTACAGGCAAACTTACATTATCTAATGTTTCAATTGTACTTATAGCTGTTGGTATTCCCCAATTCCAAAATAAATTTCCTAATTCTGTATTTTCAGCCCTGTATGTTTCTACTGCAGCCCAACTTGTTCCTCCAGATCCTTGAATATCTATTGTATTAATTCCTATTTTTTCTAATATCCTTGCATCTTCTTTAGATATTCCAGCACCTGTTTCTTTTGCAACAACAGGAATGTCAATTTCATCACAAATCATTTCTAAATCTTTAATATAACCTTTAGCATTAACATCCCCTTCAGGTTGTATTATTTCTTGTAATGGATTTAAATGAACTGCTAATGCATCAGCTTCTATGAGACTTGTTGCATCTTTTGCATATTCAATTTGAGGAGCACCAATATTTCCTATAATAGTAGTACTAGGTGCATTTTCTCTTACCACATCATAAGATTCTCTTAAATTTTTATTAACTACAGCAGCTCTTTGACTTCCAACACCCATTGCAATTTGTTTATTTTCAGCACTTATTGCTAATTCTTTATTAATATTTGTAGATAAAGGATGTCCTCCAGTTAATGCAGATATCATTAAAGGTGTTTCCAATTTTTTACCAAAAAGATTTATACTTGTATCTATATCTTCTAGATTTACTTCTGGTAATGATCTATGAATTAATTGTATATCCTCAAATCTCGTTGTTTTTTTATATTCAACATCTGAATTTTTACATATTATTAAATGTTCATATTTACGATCCGATATAATCTAAATCTACCTCCTAATCAAATTATAAGTAAATTTTTTTTTAATAAATTAATAAATGTTAATTTTTTTTTATTTAATTATTGTACTTTTTATTTTCTTATTTTCTAATATATTTCTTATATTTCCTGGCTTTTCAGCATTAATAATTTGTGAACATACACCTTTTTTAGCTAATTCTAATAATTCATTTATTTTCCCATTCATTCCACCAGTTACATCAGCTGCATCATGAGTTGAATCTGATTCTAGAATTGTATCTTTTGTTACAACTTCTAAAAGCTCAGCATCATCATATTCATTAGGATTTTTAGTATATATCCCATCTACATCTGACCCAAGAATCACTTTTTCAGGTCTCAGGTTCTCTCCAAGATATTTTATAATCTGGTCTCCTGAGAGTATTGATGATTTAATATCATTATTTTCATCAAGTATAGCATCACCATACAATACAGGTACAAATCCATCATCCAAATACTGTTTTATTATACTATAATCAAACTTAATTATTTTACCATTTTTATTTCTAATAAAAGCAGATGGTTGTATTCCTATAGCAGGTATTTGATATTCTTGTAATTTTTCACATACAATATTATTTAATTTTTGTGCAGAATTTTGTGTTTTCGCCACACCCATTAATCTTTCTTTTGAATTAGTTTCTATTTTAGAACCTACTTCATATTGTTTAGCATATATATGCCCATATGATCCTGCACCATGAATTAATATTAATTGTTGATTTGTATATTGTAATTCACTACATATTCTATCTAAATTTTCATGATCAATAGTTGGTTTTATTGCATTTTTTTTAGTTATAGCACTTCCACCAATTTTTAAAATTATCATATTAAGTTTTAACTCCAAATTTAATATTTTACTGTAACTTCAACACCATTAGAAGATATTTCTGCCTTAAATGCATTTTCAAATTTATTTAATTTTTCAAATATTTGTTTTGTATTTTTAGGAGCATATACTACTATACTACCTCCACCACCACTACCAGTTAATTTTGCACCATAAGCTCCTTCATTTCTAGCTACATAAATCATATCACTTAATTCTATTGTATTTACACCAATTGAATCTAATAATCCTTGATTTATATTCATAAGATCACCAATAAGTGTTTTATCTTGGTTTTCTAAAGCTGATTTTGCTTGATTAGTAAGAATTTCCACAGTATTAAATATATTTTCTAATATTTGAGGATATTTTTCATATTCTTTTTTAACAGAATCTACTAATAAACCAGTATTTCCACGTTTTTGTGTATAAGCAACAATTAATTCTAAATTTATATCTGTAGTAATTTTATTTACATTAGAATCAGTATCTAAATAAATAAATCCACCATAAGTACTTAAAGCTGTATCAATAGGACTTGCTACTTTTTGTACATTAATTTCTATATTATGAGCCATTTTAGCAATTTCTTTTTTAGATAAATCAACATTTGTAAATTTAGCAATAACAGCTATAGTACTCACAGTTACAGCTGCAGAAGAACCTAATCCAGCACCTAATGGTAAATTTATATTTATTATTAAATCAAAACCTTGTTGAATATTAAACTGAGAAAATACTTCATAAATATAATCCAACACAGATAATTTTTTTCTAGAATAATCTATTTTTCCATCAGTTATTTCAAGTACATGATTTAAATTTATACTAGGTACAACTATAACAATTTTATTATCATCACGTGGCCTTAATATTGTATCTACAGTTTTATTTATTGCTAAAGCTATGGCAGGTCTTTTATATACTACTACATGTTCCCCAAATAATATAATTTTACCTGGAGCAGATGCTTTTATTTCCATAACTATGAATACTCCTTTT
>JAUNXU010000057.1 GCA_030539615.1 Methanobacteriaceae archaeon
TCTTTTTCTCTTTGTTTTCGTGCTTCTTTTTGTTCTTTTATTCGTTGTTTTTCTATTTTTTTAGGAATTTTTCTTTTTCTAAATAATTTAACTTCAGATTCTTCTAATTTAAATAAATTTGCTAGATCATATGCTTTTTCATCATCTTGAAATAGTTCTGTGTAATAAACTAATTGTTCTTTCATTTGTTTAGGTGATGTATGAAGAACTTTTCCCATTTTTGTTGTTACAGTTTCTATAAGATTATTACGTCCTCTACTTTTTGATAATAATTTATATACGGAACTATTGGCAAATGGGCTGAATTTTTTATAAGTTTCTTTTTTTGCATTTGCTACTCCACGACCCATGAATATAAATGCATATTTCCAGTATGTGTATTGTTGTCTTTTAAATGCTCGACTTAAGTTTATATCGGCTAATGCTATCATTTCGTAGGCTTTTGCTATTTCATTAGGTTTTTCATATTCTCTAGGTATGTTTTCTGCTATTACTTCTATTAAAAATTGTGGTTGTGCATCTGTTTGCATGGCTGATTGTACATGTTGGGGAGTCATACTTTTTAGTACTGTTCTTGTAGCATCAAATACACTATTTATATCATCTTTTTTAGATAAGATGTCTAGGTCAGTTACTGTTATATTTCTGGAATTATCGGTTAGTGCTTCAAGATCATTTATTGCTGATCTTAAATCACCATTTGATTGTTTACTTAGTTGTTTTATAGCATCTTCTTCATATTTAATATCTTCTTTAACACAGATTCTTTTTAAAGTACTTGTAATTGTATTTGTATGAACTTTTCTAAGTTTTATTGTTTGACATTTAGGTTTTATACTTGCTAATCTTTTACTGTAAGGATCATTTGCCATTAATATGATTGGTTGTTTTGAATTTTTTATCATTTCATTAATTGCTTTTACCCCTCCAGAATCATCTCGTCCACTTATTCCATCAACTTCGTCTATAATTATTAGTTTTTTTCCTGAGTGAAATAAACTAGATGTTTGTGCTGTTTCACCAATAGTATTTTTTATGATATGATATGATCGTTTATCACTGGCATTTATTTCTATTTTTTCTGGAAATGCTTCTTGACCTATTATATGTGCTATTGTTGTTTTTCCTATTCCTGGTGGTCCAAGTAGTAATAATGGTTTTTGAGGTTCTTCTTCGATCCATTTTTTTATCCATTTTTGAATTTCTTCTTTTGTTTTGGTGTTACCTACCACTTCTTTCATTGTTTGTGGTCTGTATTTTTCTACCCATGTCATTTTAATCGTTTTTTGTGATTATTAAAAATTTACTTAGTAGTGCTTCTAATTGTATTCTTGAATTTGCTCCTTCTCTTATTCTGTAGTCACATTCACTAATATATTCTACAATTTTTATGAATTCAGATTCAGTTATTATTTGTTCTGATGTCATTTTTACTACTTCTTGGTGGATTTGTGTTATAAGATCTTCACCACTAATTCCTTCAGTTATCATTGTTTCTCTAAGAAGGGTTCTTGCTCCCATAAAATCTTTATCAAGAGCTTTTACAATTATTTTTCTTATATCTTTTGGTTTAGCTTTGTGAATTACTTCAAATACTGCTTCTTTTGTTATTTTATTATCTGTTGTTGTTGATGCTTGTAATATGTTTACTGATTTTCTCATATCTCCTTGTGTGAAATATACTATATTTTCTAATGCTGTTTCATCGTATTCTAAACCTTCTTTATCACAAATATATTTTAATCGTGCTATTATATTGAATGCTTTTATTGGGGCAAATCTAAATATTGCACATCTTGATTGTATTGGATCTATTATTTTTGATGAATAGTTACAAGATAATATGAATGAGGATGTTTTAGTATACATTTCCATTTCTCGTCTTAAAGCTTGTTGTGCATCTTTTGTCATATTATCTACTTCATCTAGAAATATTATTCTAAATGGTGCATTAATTGATTTAAGTCTACAGAAATTTTTTATTTCATTTCTTACAGTATCAATTCCCCTTGCATCAGATGCATTTAGTTCTAAGAAGTTATGTTGCCAATTGTCTCCTAATAATTTTTTTGTGAGTGCTAATGCTGAAGTTGTTTTTCCAACTCCTGCAGGACCTGTGAACATTATATTGGGCATTTGTTTTTCATCTATGTATCGTTGTAATCTTTTTACTATTTGTTCTTGTCCTATTATATCTTCTAATGTTTGTGGTCTGTATTTTTCTACCCATGGTTTATTCAATATTATCTCTCCTAAAAAATAGTTTTTATTGTTTGATAGTTAATATTTATAAAAGCTTTTTTTTCTTTCATTTTCTTATATTATTTATGTATGGTTTGAGTTTTTAAAATATTTTTTGAATTAATATTTTTTTAATTTTAACTTTATTTTTTTTTTCTTAGAAATAATCCTTTTTTTTAATAATTATTCTTTTATGAAAATATAAAGTAATTTTTGTAAATTTATCTTAATACTTGGATATGGTCTTAAAATAGTTTATTTATATTAAAATATAAAAATAAATAAGTTAATGAATATTTAATGGTTTTTATTGAAATAAAATTAAAATATACGATAAATTTAGAATAAATTATAAAAATATGTTTTTTTAGTTATTTTTAATTTTTTTTATAAAAAAATTTAGGTTTGTAAAAATTTTTATTTGTTAAATAAGGGTGAGGATTTGGTTAAAAAAGTATATATAGTTCTTTGTATCATAATCATAAATGATGTTATTAAAATATTTAGCATCGTTTTTCAACCATTTTTGGAAAATACTTCATTATTCTTATATGGTGTACAAGTTTAGTATAGGTAAAAAAATGATAAATAATTGTTTGAATTTTCTTTACTTATATTAATTGGATTGTAAGGTTCGTAAATGCAGATGAAGGTCCCGCTCAGAGTTATTTGCTTTGTTGTGTTTGTGGATCTTATAATAAAAATGATACAATGCGTAGAGTGATTAGCACCATATAAGGATTTTGAAATATTTTAAAGATAAGGTTAATAATAAATTTCATCAATTTAGCTCATTTTTTCTGATTACCATCTTGTTTGTATTGTAATGTGTTATAATATTGATTAGTGTGATTTTTATTAGTCTAAATATTTTAATAATAAAAAAACAATAATATTAAGTATTATTTAGTAAATTATATTTAATATCATTGTTTTCGGAAAACTTATTTTAAAATTTTATTGTATAGTTTAATCTATTTTTTATAAAAATTTAATGATTTAATTTAACAATTTATTTGATAGAAAATTTTATATATCTTCATATAGTATATATTAATTATATAATGTTATTTGTTTAATTAAATATGTGAAAATCATATTTATTTTATGTGTTTTTTTATTAGCATATAAATAAGAAATAGTAATAATCATATTTTAATAAGACTTTAAATAGAAAGTTATTATTTTATATAGAATATTTTTTTGTAATGGAAAAATTTCATATAATATTTTTGGTGATCTTATTTTTCTTTTTATTTAAAACAAAATGTGGTATTTGTATTATTCTTTTCTTATAAAATGAGTAATTATGATATAATTTCTTTGGTTATTATTTTTTTATTTTATACTCCTAAACTTGATTATAAACTCTTTATTGTTATTAATAATTTATTATTGATTAAAAATTTATAAAAAATATGGTGAGCATAATCTAAAAAAAGTATAAAAAACTTTTAAAATCTAAATTTTATTAAGGATAGGCTAATAATGGTAGAAATAGGAATACTTGATTTACAAGGTGATGTTAAAGAACATCAAAATATGGTAATAACAACATTAAACAAAGTAGGTGTAACTGGAAACACTCATAGAATCAAAACAATTGATGATATGAAAAACTGTGATGGACTTATAATATCTGGGGGAGAAAGTTCAACAATTGGAAAACTTCTTTTAAATACAGATTTATATGATATGATTAAGAATTTTAAAAAACCTATATTAGGTACATGTGCTGGAATGGTACTATTAAGTAAAAGTACTGGGGAAGAACAACCATTACTTGGATTAATAAATATGAATATTGAAAGAAATGGTTTTGGAAGGCAGAAAATGTCATTTGAAGCAGACATAAATATATATGATAAAATTTATCATGGAATATTTATACGTGCTCCCTATGCAAAAAACATAGATGAAAATGTAGAAATATTATCAAAATATAATGATAAAATAATAGCAGTAAAACAAAATAATTGTATAGCAACAGCGTTTCATCCAGAATTGGTGGATGATATCTTGATCCATGAAATATTTATAAAGGAGGTAATAAAATGTGTGGAATAGCAGGACTAGTATATAAAGATGGGAAAAAACATGAAGCAGGAAAAGATTTAACAGCAATGTTAGAATCATTACAACATAGAGGGCCTGATTCAGCAGGATTTGCAATATATGGTGGATTGGATTTACCTGAAAATAATTACCAATTAAATATAGAAGTTAAAAGAGAAATGGGGTTATTAGATCAGGTTAAAACAACATTAAGTCAGTTAACACCAATAATAAATGATAAAATAGTGCCTTCAGTAGAAAATTATGATGTATATACATGTCAAATAGAATTAGAAGGATTTGAACAAGTTAAACCTTTAATATCTCATTTAGATAATATAGATAATATAAAAGTATTAAATGGATCTCATTCTTTTGAAATGATAAAAGATGTGGGAACAGTAAAAGAAATAGCTAAACGATATGATACATATCATAAAAAAGGAACACATGGAATAGGTCACACAAGATTTTCAACAGAAAGTGGTGTGGATAGATATCATGCACACCCATTTCAAAGTTACATAACTCCTGATATAACAGTAGTACATAATGGACAAATAACAAACTATTGGAAAATAAGAGAACCATTAGAAAGAAAAGGACATGTATTTGAAACAAATAATGATACTGAATGTGCAGCTCATTACATGGCAGATAAATTACTAGAAGGATATAAACTAGATGAAGCACTAGAACAATCAGTAAAAGATATGGATGGTCCATTTTCAATATTAGTAGGAACACCAAATGGAATAGGTATAGCAAAAGATCAATTAGGATTAAGGCCAGGAGTAATGGCTGAAAATGATGATATATTTGCAATAGCATCAGAAGAAATGGCATTACAAGATGTAATGGAAACAAATGTAGTAGAACAAATTGCACCAGGAGAAACTAGATCCTACACATTTTAAAATTAAAAATTGGAGGTGAAAAATATGGAAAAAGAACATATAATAGATGCAAAAAAAATGACTGAAAAAGAATTAAACAGAACACTAAAAACAGCAGCAGAACACTATGAAAATATTAAAATAATAAATCCACAATCAAGACATTCAATAGCTGCAGGATTAACACAAAATATAAACTTAACTATAGATGGATCAGCAGGATATTTTGTAGGAACAATGATTGATGGGGCAAAAATACACATAACAAAAAATGCAGGATGGTTTGCCGGAGACAATATGACTAATGGTGAAATAATTGTTGAAGGAGGATCTGGAGATGGAGCAGGGCAAGGAATATATGGTGGAACTGTAGTAATAAAAAAAGATACTGGTTCAAGAACTGGTGAAATAATGAAAGGTGGAACAGTTATAATTGGTGGAAACTCAGGATTTATGACTGGAATTCTTATGATGGGAGGAAAACTAATAGTACTTGGTGATGTAACTGACGATGCTGGAGAATCCATTATGAGAGGAACCATCTATGTAAAAGGAAATATTAAAAGTCTAGGAAAAAATGCAATAGTACAAGATACAACATTAGATGATCAAAAAGAATTAAAAGAAATATTAACTCAATATAATTTTGAATTAACAGATTTAGATTACACCCAATTTAGGAAAATAGTTCCCGAAGGAAAAAGAGTCTACAACAAAAAAAGTGAGGAAAAATAAAAATGACAGATCAAAAAATAGCCATGGTAGGAACACCATGTGAAATACTGGCAGTATCAAAAATGCAAGAATATTTAGATATACCTGTTGAAGTAAAAATAGGATTATTCTGCATGGAAAACTTCTCATACTCATACCTTTCAGAATTTTTAAAAAATCGTAATATAAATATTGAATCAATAAAAAAATTCAGAATTGAAAAAGGATTTGTAACTGCATTTTTAGATGCCGATAAAAAAATAAAAATACCATTAGATGAAGTACAATCATGTATAAGAAAAAATTGTCAAATATGTGATGAATTAACATCAGAAACATCAGATATATCTGTAGGATCAATAGGATCACAATCAGGATGGTCAACAATAATAGTACGAACAGAAAAAGGACAAAAAATAATTGATAATCTTATAGAAAATAAACAGATAACAACTAAAGATTTAACACAAACACAAATGAAAATACTAACAAATGTAGCAAATTCTAAAAACAAGAAAAATCTTGGAAATGTAGATCAAAGAGAAGAAATAGCAAGACCAGTATTATACAGAAGAGATATAAAAGATACTCAATTTGAAGAAGAAATTTCAAAAAGTCAATTTAAAGATTTAAAAGATAATGTAATAGATATTGGGGCATGTGTACTTTGTGGTGGTTGTGAATATGTATGTCCAGAAAATAAAATTAAAATCGATGGACGAAAACCAGAGAAGAAAGGTAAATGTCCCGAATTTTGTCACACATGTTATATAGCATGTCCTAGAATGTACATTCCAGAAAAATTACGAACACAAAAAGGAAAACCCTTAGGACAATATAAGAAAATATTAACTGCAAAAGCAAATGAAACAAATTTAAATGGGCAAGATGGATCCATAGTAACAACAATACTTAACAATTTATTAGAATCTGAAATAGTAAATCAAGCATTAGTAGTAGATGAAGATGAACTGTTACCATGGAAACCAGTATCTAAATTAACAAATGATCCTAAAGAAGTAATAAAATCAAGTGGAACAAAATATGCTGCATGTCCAATATTTAAACCACTAAAAGCACTTAAAGATGAAGGTGAATAAAAAAATGTCATTTAGTGTAGAAAGAAAATCAGAATTATGTAAAAAAAATTTCGATCGACCAGGATGCTGTTGGTATTTATGTGACAATCCCAAAAAATCATTATGTAAAAATTGTTACAGTTGTTTTAATAACTGTCCTCATCAAGTATATGAAATAATAGATGATGAACCACAACCAGTACACCATGAAAATTGTGTAGGATGCAGAATATGTGAAGAAATGTGTCCAAATAATGCAATAGTAATCTCTCCAGAACCCGATGATAATAGAGGTGTATGGTCAAATCAAGATATGCTTGAAATTAGAAGAAAAAGACAAACTGGATCATACAAAGTAAGAGGTTGTGGAGCAACAAGAAAAATCCCAACATTTAGTGATTTAAGTATATTACCAGCACAAGTATCAAGACCACCAATAGATAAATATCGAGAACCATGTAATTCAAAAGTAATTTTAGGTAATCGATATGCAGAAAATCCATTAGAAATAGATACACCAATTATGATTGGAGCAATGTCTTTTGGAGCAATAAGTAAAGAAGCAAAAATAGCACTTGCAAGAGGAGCAACACTAGCTGGAACAGTAACAAATACTGGTGAAGGTGGAATGTTACCTGAAGAAAGACAATATGCTGATAAATTAATAGCTCAATATGCATCAGGAAGATTTGGAGTATCTGCAAATTATCTTAAAAATGCTGAAGCAGTAGAAATAAAAATAGGTCAAGGTGCAAAATCAGGTATGGGTGGACATCTTCTTGGAGAAAAAGTAACTGCAGATGTATCAAAAATACGAATGATACCTGAAGGAAGTGATGCTTTAAGTCCATCAAGACATATGGATATTGTAGGTCCTGAAGATTTAAGCATGAAAATATCACAACTACGAGAAATTACTGATTGGAAAATACCAATCATAGTAAAATTCACATCAGGAAGAGTAGGACAAGATGTTAAAATAGCTGCAAAAGCAGGAGCCGATATTATTGTAGTTGATGGAATGCAAGGAGGAACTGGAGCAGGACCAGATGTAGTAACAGAACATTCAGGAATACCAACAATAGCATCTATTGTTGAAGCAGATAATGCTTTAAAAGAAGTAAACTTAAGAGATGAAGTAAGTTTAGTAGCAGCTGGAGGTATAAGAACAGGAGATGATGTGGCAAAAGCATTAGCATTAGGAGCTGATGCAATCTATATTGGAACAGCAGCACTTGTAGCTCTTGGTTGTAAAGTATGTCAAACATGTTACTCTGGAAAATGTGCAAAAGGAATAGCAACACAAGACCATATCCTAAGACGAAGATTAGAACCAAAACAAGCAGGAAATTATGTTGCTAATTATATAAAAGCAATGACAGAAGAAGCAAAAATGTTAACACAACAAGCAGGAAATACAGATTTAAGAAAATTAGAAAAACAAGATTTAGTAGCTTTAACAATAGAAGCTTCAAAATTAACTGGAGTAAAATTAGCAGGATATTCTAATAATATATAATAGTGATAATAATGATAAAAAAAATAACTGCAATAATAAGACCTGAAAAGTTAGACTTAGTTAAAGATGAACTTGAAAAAATAGGTTGTAATGGAATAACCGTTTCACACGTTAAAGGACGAGGAAAACAAGTCGGATTAGTTGAAACATACAGAGGAAATGATTATCGTATTGATCTAATATCCAAAGAAAAAATAGAAATTGTAACAACAGAAGATAAAATAGAAAAAATAACTAATACTATTGTAGAAAATGCTAAAACAGACCATATTGGTGATGGTAAAATATTCATATCTAATGTATCTGAAGTAATACGAATAAGAACTGGTGAAAAAGGGGAAAATGCATTATAAAATGCATAATTTCTAATTTTATTTTTTATATAAACCTATTTTTCATCTAATTTCTTTGAAATTTCTATTAATAACTCCTTAATTTCATCATCATTTTTATTAGGAGTTTTATCTCTTTTTTTAACTAATTGTGAAACTTCAGTTCTAACCTTTTCACGTTCTAACTTCATTTTATTTAATAAATCACTAGCAACAGAAGCAGTAGTTAAACTAGCAAATCCAACACCAGATAACATAGTAATAATTCCAATAAGCCTACCATAAGATGTAACTGGAGTAATATCACCATATCCTGTTGTAGTAATAGTGACTGTCATATACCATAACACATCATTAAAACTAGATATATTTGGGTTAACTTTTAATTCAAATATATAAAATAATATTGAACCTAAAAAGAAAACAGTAGTAATATAAACTATACCATAATCTAGATTTGTTTTACGAATAAATTTCACAAAAGAATTTTTAATTTTAAATATGAAATATAACAATACAAAAATTTTAGATAATGAAAATAATAAACTTACCCATATAAATTCTGGACTTGAAAAGAAATTATATACTAATACAAAGGGTATCATACTAAATATTGAAATTAAACCATATTTTTTTCGTAAATTACTATTTAATATAAATAATATTAATATCATTATTGAAACAATAAGATCTATAAGTAAAATATTGTCAACATTAATATTCGTAGATGGAATAAATGGAATTAATATAAGAAATGGAATATCAATTATCATTAACAATATTATTAATGTTATTAATATTTCTGTAATTTTTGGTATTTTATTAACAAATATTTTTTTTTAACAAAGAAAAAAACTCCAAATATTTTTTATTTAATATCTCTATATATTTAAGATTCTTTATTAAATTATGTTTCTAATAAAATATAAAAAAATAATGTCTTAGATTTTTAGTATTTTTTTTTGAAAGTGGTGAATTCTTTTTTTTCTTGTTTTATTATTTAATTAATTTGTGTTTTGTAGGATACTTTTTTTAAAGATTATTTAAATTAAAAAGGGTCTTTTTAGACTCATAAATTTAAACAATAAGATTAACAAAGTATTAATTAGTGAAATAAATACTTATTAGTTTAAACTATGATAAAAAGACCCTAAATTTAGTTGTTGAAAGAAATGTTTAAATATATATGATGAATCATTTCTTATATATACTATGAAATAGTTATTAAAAATACTAAAATGATGCAATTATCATGTTAAAATATTATTTACTAGCTTCTTTTTTGAATATCTATTAAATAAATTAATAAGTGAGATAAATGCCTAACACCTTTAAGAAAATTTTTAAGTATGAAAAAGAATGAATTTTCAGCAACTCAAATTTCAGAATATGTATCAAAGTTTAAACCATCAACAATTTGAAAAAATAGTAAATAGCCTATTAAAAAGACTAACGTAAATCTTACTAGAAAAGTTAATAGACAGTTCATTGTTTGAATTCAACACCAGAAATGTGATATTAATAGTATTACGTAAATATGTGGCTCCTAAAAAAATTATGAACAATTAAAGCTACAATTGGTTGCAGTACAACAAAAGTATAATCATATTAGATTCAAAGTAACAATAGTACTTAAAAAAACATTAATATATTGTATCAATATTAATACATTCTGGATCACCACATAGGCTTCAAAATATTAGATGAATATATATGATATTTGGAAATTTTATAAAAATATATGGTTTTATTATAATAATATGTTTATTTGGATAAAAAAATGTGTATTGTATAATACTTAATAAATTAATTGGGATTTGTATTATGTTTGTGTAGTTTTTATTAGCTAATATGTTTATTAGTATTTAATAACATATAACTTATTAATTCAAATTGTTAATTTGAATAAAATATAGTTTAAAAAGAGCTATTTATTTACAAAAAAATATGTTGGATTATTATTTTATTATTATTGTGGATAATGGTCTTGTAAAGTAGAGTTGTATTTAAATTGGGA
>JAUNXU010000058.1:0-190 GCA_030539615.1 Methanobacteriaceae archaeon
TTTTTCTTAGTCTTTTCATTTAACAATTTGGTTTTGTTGCACCTATTTATCTTTTTTAAAAAAAAGAATTTATTGGAAGTTAAGTTTTTTTTTGAAAAATTATTCGATTATTTAGAATTTTTTGTATAATTTTCTGATTCAATTTCTTGTTTAATTTATCTATCTTTTTATGTAGTTCATAATCCGATCC
>JAUNXU010000058.1:200-10766 GCA_030539615.1 Methanobacteriaceae archaeon
TTATTTAATTGATCAAATGGTATTGCAAATTCTTTTTCAATATCTTCTCTATATATATTATTCATTGAACAAAATGGTATTATTCTACCATCAGGTACTGCATAATGGATAACACATCTTCTTACACGATCTTGATCAAAATTCCATGGATCCATAAAGTGCATACAAGATATTAATAATGCATTTTCATGGAAATCGCCTAATGCTTCATAATCATGTTTTAATAGTACTTCTTTTAATAATTTTTTCATATCAATTTGTGATGGTGATTTACTACTATCAATTACATTAGAAAATCCTACTGATGCTTTAGCTACACTTGTAACTTTAGATCTGCGACCACCATCTCCAATATTGTCGGTGGTTTTATTTATTAATTTAATAAATTTTTCTATATCAATAAAATCTGTTACTGGAATTATTTTGTCACCATCTTTAAATACATATGTTCCAGCTCCACAATTTTGATGACATGTTAATGTTACTTGTGGTTCACCATCTGTTAATTTTGAAACTAAGTTTGATATTGGTGCAACAGAACTAGCTGGATAAAAACTTTCCACAGAAATATTTGCTTGTTTTTCAACCATTTTTAGGAAATCAGGGATAGTTACTCTTTGTTGTTCAACTTCATCAGCTGGTGTTCTTCCTGCAAAAGATACTGGTTGGAAATTAACTCCTTTTATAACATCAAGATTATTTAAAGCAAATTTAATAATATCTCCTGTTTGATGATCATTAATTCCTTTAAGTAATGTTGGAACAAGTACTATTCCTAAATTAGCTTTTCTACAATTTTCTATAGCTTCCATTTTTTTATCTAATATGTTAGCATTACGTGTTTTTAAGTATATCTCTTCTGTAATTCCATCAAATTGAAGATATACTGTATTAAGTCCTGCTTCTTTTAGATCAATTGCTAGTTGTGGATTTTTTGCTAAAGCTAATCCATTTGTTGCTATTTGTGTATGTGTAAATCCTTCTTCTTTAGCTAATTTTATTAAATCAACAATATCTTCACGAACTGTTGGTTCTCCACCAGAATATTGAATTGCTGGTGTGTGTACTGGTTGATTATTACGAAGTGTTCTAAGCATTTCTTTTATTTCTTTAAATGTTGGTTCGTACAATGTTCCTGACTTTGCAGCATTAGCAAAACAAACAGGACATCTAAGATTGCATCTGTTTGTAACATCTATTAATCCTAATATTGTTTGACTTTCATGTTCATTACATAATCCACAGTTAGATGGACATTCACCACTAGCTTTTTCTGTTGGATTTTCAATTTGATGTGGTTCTGAAGCATATTGTTGTGCTAAATCGTATACTCCTTTATTTGACCAGTATGTATTTTCAAATAAGCCATGTTCTGAACATTCTTTTTTAATTATTATTTTATCATCAGCTTCATAAACTGTTGCATTAAGAATTTTTAGACATTCTGGACATAAACTTTTTGTTTCTTTTATTGTGTTAATTTTTAATCCTCCTAATGTATTTATTAAAGTATATTTTTTTTTATTAAATTAGAATGAATTATTTAAATATCTTGGATAATATAAACTTATTATAATAAATGTTTTATATAATTTATTTATCTTTTTTATTATTAATTCTTTTTTTTATATTAAAAAAAATATGAGGTTACTATGTACAATGGATTTTATTAATTTAGTTATTTATTCTATTTATTTTATGATACCTGCTTATTTAGCTAATGGGTCTGCTTTAGTTCTTGGTGGTGGGTTACCATTAGATTTTGGATATTCTGATTCTAAAGGTAGACGTTGGATTGGTGATGGTGTTACATGGAGAGGTTTAGTTCTTGGTGGTTTATTTGGTGGATTTATCGGTGCTATAATTGCTTATTTAGCTAGTTTAGGCTTTGGAACATTTTATTTTAATATTATCTCTTCACAAATTACATTAACAGATAATTTTATTTTTCAGGGTCTAATTTTAGGTTTAGTTTTAGGTTTTGGAGCACTTATTGGTGATGCTATAGGTAGTTTTATTAAGAGGAGAATTAATATTCCTCGTGGAAATTCTGTTCCGTTACTTGATCAATTAGATTTTGTTATTGTTGCATTATTGTTAAGTTCTTTGATTATGAAATTAGATTTAATTATGATTATTATAATATTGGTGGTTAGTGTGTTTTTACATCTTTTAGCTAATATTTTTGCTTATTTAATACATATAAAAGATGTATGGTATTAAATTTTATTTATATATTATTTTATTCATAATTTGTTCTTGTAATTATTTAATGTTTAATAATTATTATACTTTTTTCTTATATTCTTATTTTTATAGAGATTACTAATTGTAGTGTATTTTTTATTACTATTTAATTTAAATAATCATGTAACATATATGCTAAACCGATAGCTGGAGCAATTGTGCATTCATCATTTGAGAAAGTATCACCCATGTTGATAATATTGAGATTTAATAATTTGGCTGCTTCATAACAAACAATATCTTTACCTAAACCAGTTAATACAACAGTATTTATACCTGTACGATTAACAACTTCTTCTAAAGATTTTTTAACCATTAATATTTGTTTTTCATGAATATATTTACAAATATTTATAATATCTTCTTTTGATAATAAATTTAAATCAGCACAAACAATTCTGCTAAGTCTACGCATACAATCAATGATTTCTTTACCAGAACCATCAACAGTATCATTAATATAATCTGATTTATTAATATTATTTAAAATCATATGAACATCAGATGTAGTAGCAAACAATTCAGATGCAACATGATACATACTATTATTAATAGGAACTTTATTAACAATACTAATAACATTACTCCTTAAAATACCTGTATATACTAATTCTCCTGTATTTAAACGTTCAAGATCACTTTTTCCTTGGCTGTGATTAATTCCATTAATAACTGGTATAATATCTGTAGTAGTACTACCCATATCAATAAAAATACATTCAGAACATAATTTTCCAACAAGATAACATGTACCAATCCAATTAAAAGCAGCAACATTTAATGGATCTTTTTTAAGTAAATCATAATCAATAATTCCATTTTTAGATAAAAAATAAACAGGAACATCAAAAGTGTTCATTACTTTATTTGCAATGTCTAATACTCCTTCTTTTTTAGTTTTATAACTATCAACTAATTCAGCAGTCATTGATACTCCTACAAAATCAATATCATACTTATCTGTAAGTTCATGTAATTCATTTATTAATGTATCATTTTTTTGCCACATAGGAATATATTTAAAATCACTTATTCTTGCAATAATATTATTTTCAGCATCATATTCAATGATACTAACATCAGTATTTGCTCCTCCAATATCTAATCCTGCAATAATCATTTTTTTAATAAACCTCCTAATTTTATTTATTAAACTCTTTTTTTCCATTTAAACATATTTTTTCAGGAATTTTATTTTCTACAACTTTAATTATTTGTTTTATTAAATTTACATTACTTAATTTATGTATTATAATATAAGGTGTAGTTATTCTAGAATTTATTTCAATAAGATAAATTATATCATTTGGAGTTATAATAAAATCTAATCCAATAAATCCTTTAAGAAAAGGAATTTCATTTACAATATCCTTTGATATTTCAAATATTTTTTCTTTTAATTTGTGTTCGTATGGTGTTATACATCCATTATATTTAAATTTATTATTAATTATTTCAATTTTTTGCATATTTAAACATATGGGGTATGAATTTTCATTATTTACAAGTATACTGACACTTAGATTAATACCTGAAATATATTCTTGTAAAATGTAAGAAGTTATATTGATATCTTCATAATGTTTTATAATTTTATTGTATTCTTTTTCATTTTTAATAAGATATGTCTCTGTTGTTGATGTTCCTGTATTAGGTTTAAGAACCATTACTTTTTTATTTTTTATTTTTGTATGGTTTAAATTGTTGATTTCATATAATGGGATTTTATATTTTTTTTTAGAATTTAATAATTGGTATGTTTTAGATTTATTACTAGTAATATATGAAGCATGAGAAGAACTTCCTAAAATTGTAATATTGTATTTTTCAATAAATTTAGTAAGATTATATTGAATGTTATTTTCTGATGGAGCAACAAAAAGACAAGTATCATAATAAATAAGATTTTCTTTAAGCCAAGAGTATAATGGTTTATTTAATATGATTTTTTTTATATTCTTTGTTTTTATAGGTGTAAATGTATTTGATATTATGTATGTAGTATCAATATCAATATTATCTAAATCTTCAATTACTGATTTTAGAATGTTATATCCTTCAACTGATAATGATTCTTGATTTTTTTCTGTTGTAGCATATTCAAATACTAATAATTTCATTTAAAATTTTCCTTTTTTCTTAATTGGTTCGTCCTATTCCTTTAAAATTAACACTTTTTTTTGTGAATTCTTTAGGATCTAATATTGGTCGTGTACATATGAAAAATTTATTTAGTATCATGTCTGGAGTTATACTTTTATATAAATCATGATCAGTCATTAATATAACACAGTCACAAGATAAAGCTTCTTTAAATGTGACACTTTTTACATTAAATGATTCAATAATATTATCTTCAACAAAAGGATCATGAGCATATACATTATAATGTTTATTATTAAGTAATTCAATAACTTTAGCAGAAGGAGTTTCTCTAGTATCTTCAACATTACCTTTATAAGCAACACCTAAAATACCAATAGTATAATCATCATCAATTTCACCAATATTCTCCTCTAAAATTTTTATAACATGTGCTGGCATAGATTCATTAATAGTACGAGCAGTTTTTATAATACTTGGATTGATTTTATTATTTTTATTAATATCAATTAAAAAATAAGGGTCAATACTAATACAATGACCACCAACACCAGGACCTGGAGTATGAATATTTACACGAGGATGAAAATTAGCAGCATTAATAACATCAATAACATCAACTGATAAATCTTCACATAATAATGCAAATTCATTAGCTAAAGCAATATTAACATCACGATAAGTATTTTCCATGAGTTTAACCATTTCTGCACTAGTAATATTTTCAACTTTAATAATTGAGCCTTGAGTAACATATGAATATAATTTACTAGCTTTATTAACACTTTCTAAATTAACACCTCCAACAACACGAACATTATGTGTCATTTCAAATAAAGTATTATTAGGCAGAGCTCTTTCAGGACTATAAGCTAATAAAAAATCAGTTCCTGATTTTAAACCACTTTCTTCAAGTATTGGTTTTATAATATTATCAACAGTTAATGGAGGAATAGTACTTTCAATTATAACTAAATCATTTTTTTTAAGACCTTTCTTAATATTATTACATGCATTAGTTACATAAGATAAATCGGCCTTATTATCATTATAAATCGGTGTTGGAACAATTATTATGATTATATTACACTCACTAGCTGCTTTAATTTGATTAGAAGTAGCTTTAAGATAACCTTCATTAACTGTAGATTTAATTAATTCATCAAGTCCTGGTTCAGTTATAGGACAAATTCCATTATTAATTTCAGATACACGTTTAGGATTTACATCTACTCCAAGGACATTAAATGAATTTTTTGCAAGTAAAACTGCTGTAGGTATACCAATATGTCCCAAACCATATACAGCTATTTTTGAATCTTTTATCATCATATTTTAATCACTAAATTCTTACTCTTTTTATTTTCTATTGAAATACGTTATAATTGCTTGTTTATTACATAAATTAAGGTTATTTTCCACATATTCTTGATTTCCATTATTAAAAACCATATTGATGATACAACCCTTATGAATTTGTTCATATTCACCTACAGTAATTTCTTTATTAATCTGGATTAATTGTCTTTTATTAAACTCAACAACATCACTATTAGGTTTAATACTTAATTTATTACTATTAAATAAATTTATAATATAATCTAAAATTTTAATAGCTGCTGTTCCATCACCATAAGGATTAATATTATTAGTCATGGCTTCATATTTTTCATTATTATTTAAAATATTATTTACAGTAGAAACTATTTTTTCCTTATCAGTACCTACAAGAACATTAGCATTAACTTTTATAGTTTCAGGACGTTCTGTATTATATCTTAATGTTACACAAGGAATAGATAAAGTAATAGCTTCTTCTTGAATACCACCAGAATCAGTAAGTATTAATTTACTATTTGATAATAAATATAAGAAATCAAGATAACCTAATGGTTCAATAAGAATAATATTTTTATTATTTTTTATTTTATTATATAACTCTTCATTTTTTAATATATTCCTAGTTCTTGGATGGATAGGAAAAATAATTTGTTTATCTAATTCAATTATACTTTCTATAATATTAGTTAAACGTATTTTATTATCAGTATTTTCAGCTCTATGTACAGTTAATACAAGATAATCTCCTTTAGGAATAGTTATAATATGATTTTTGGTAGCTATTGGTAAATTTCTTTTGCAAGCATCAACAATAGTATTTCCAGTAACAATAATTTTATTATGGGGTATGGATTCACTTTCAAGATTAATTGCAGCAGAATTTGTAGGAACAAAATACATATGAGAACATGCATCAGCAATAATTCTATTTAACTCTTCAGGCATAGTTTTATCAAATGATCTTAAACCAGCTTCAACATGACCTACAGGAATATTAAGTTTTGAAGCAGTTAAAGCTCCTGAAAGAACAGCATTAGTATCTCCTTGAATTAATACTAAATCAGGATTTATTTCCAAAATTTTATCTTCCAATCTATTCATCATCATACTTGTTTGTTTTGCATGACTAGCTGATCCTACATGGATATTAAAATCTGGAATAGGTAAGTTAAGATCTATAAAAAATTGATGAGACATTTTATCATCATAATGTTGACCTGTATGTATTATAATGCATTCATGTCCTCTATGTTTTATTTCATCTATTACTGGAGCCATTTTTATTATTTCAGGCCTTGTTCCTAATATTACTGCAATTTTCATTTATTACATTCCCTTTACATTTTGTTATTATATCTATTATTCTTAAATATTATGTTTGATGTTTTCTTTTAGCTTTATATTCATTAAATAAATGTTCTAATTTATCAGTATCATTAACAATACTCTTTTTTTCTTCTTCTTTTTTCCATTTTATTATATTTTCATTTAAAACATCCTTATTAACAATACAAAATTCACCAATAATTTTTAAATCAAGATCATCCTTCTTAAAACAAGGTATTCTATTTTTACTAAAAGTCTTTTTTGCTGTATCTGATAATTTATTATCAATTATAACTAACTTAATATGCATATTAGATAAAATTTGAGCAGTATTTGAACCGCCACCTTTAGAATCTTTTAAATAAATAATATCATCTTTTTTTATTTGCCAGTACTCTGATGATTTTTTAATTCCTTCTTTTGTAAATTCATTTATTATCTTAACTGGGACACTATTTTTTTTATCAAATTCAATTAATTTTTTATTTTTAGAAATTTGTTCTTTTAATTTATCATTGTTTAAGTTTGCTTCTTTTAATTTTTCATTTAGAATCTTTATTAAATTTATTTTAGATTGAATTTTCTTATCTTTTAATATATTATTATTATATTTTATTTCAAGATTATGTAATTGTTTTGCAGATTTTATTATCTCTTCTTTAAGTTTATTATTTTCTAATTTTAATCCTTTATTTTCTTCTTCTAAGATTTCAATCTGATTTTTTTGATGTTGAACTAAACTTGATAATGAGTTTTGAGAATGATTCCGATTATCTTTTTTTATAATATCCTTTTTAGATTCTTCTGAAACAGGATTTAATATTTCTTCTATAGTATCATTTATATTTATTTTTTGTATAACTCTCATTTTTATATATTTTATTTCATCAGATGTTAAATCATATTCTTTTATTTTATATTCTACTGTATTAAATTTAGTTTTATACTGTTTATATGTATGAATTGCAGCTGATAATGAATCTCTTTGATGATCATCTTGAATAGTTTTTTGAGAATTTATTTTAGTTATATATTCATTTACTATTTGGATTTTATAATCAATCATCATATCATGTTTTGGTGTTTTTAATAATGCATTAAATGTTGATGCAATATTTTTTGCCATAAATGGTGGATTTTTAACATCTGTTGATACAATAACTGGTTTACCATATTTCATTATTAAGTCAATTATCTCAGATTTACTGATATTTTTATGACTTTCAGTGGTTAATATTTCACCATCTAAATCTAATATGGATATTCCAGCTGTTATTCCAGGATCAAATCCAACTATTATCCATTTTGATTGCAATGTTTTTTTATCTACCATAAAAATCATATTCTTATTTAAGTAATTTTATTAATTGTTTGTCAGTTTCCATTTTTTGTTTATGTATTAAATATTTTTCTTCTAATACTTGAATTATTTTATTTTTAGCATAGGAATCTTCTTCAATTTTAATATTATTATATTTTAAGTCTGTTAAAATTAAACCTTCAGCTGGTGCAGGTTTTAATCGTATTTTCTCTCTTAAATTTTTGTTTGTTAAAAGAAGTTTTATATCCTTTTCATCTAAATTATCTTGACCAACTCTTATTAGTGCAGCAATCATTTTTCGTACCATATGCCATAAAAAACTTTTACCTTCAACATTAAATAGGAGATAATCATTATTATTTATTAATTCAACATTTGTAACAGTACGATAAGCTGATTTTTCATTACTTTTTGAAAAATTTCTATAATTATGTGTACCTTTAAATATTTGAGCTGTTTTTATCATTTTTGCAATGTTGAGTGGTTGAAAATATGGATTAATTGGATAAATATATTTGTATAGTCTAGTTTCAGGAAATCTTACTTTAAAATCATCTGGAGCAGGATCTAATAATCCAATTATTTTAATATCATCTGGTAATAATCCATTTAATTGATTAATATGTATTTTTTGATCGGTTAAAAAAGATATAACATTTCCTATTGCATGAACACCTTTATCTGTTCTTCCTGCCACAGAATAATGTGCATCCCACATATTATCTATAATACCTACATTTTTTAGTGCATATATCAATTCTTTTTCAACAGTTGGATATCCTAATTGGCGTTGGTATCCATGAAAATTTGTTCCAATATATGCAATTTTTAAAGCAACTCGTCTCATAATGTAATTATCCAAGAATTTATATTATATAATTTATATATCTTTGTTAACATATTTTTATATAATATCTTATTTTTTGAATAATTTAGTAATAACAGAATTGATAAAAATGATAGTAATACCAGCGGTAGATTTAAAAAATGGAAAATGTGTACAATTAGTTCAAGGAAAACCTGGAACTGAACAAATTAAATTAGATAATCCTGCAGAAGTAGCATTGGATTGGGAAGAAAAAGGGGCAAAAAAATTACATTTGGTTGATTTAGATGGTGCTTTACAAAGTGGGGAAAATAGGCATATAGTAAAAGAAATAATAGAAAATACTAATATCCCTATACAAATGGGTGGTGGAATAAGAACATTGGATAATGCAAGAACATTATTGGATGCAGGAGTAACTAATGTAATAATAGGGACAATGGCAATAAAAGATCCTGAAACAATTCAAGTATTAGCTGATGAATATGGAAAAGAATCAGTTACAGTAGCATTAGATGGTAAAGATAATAAAGTTGTTGTTCATGGTTGGACTAAAAAAACAGATAAAAGTCCTGCTGAATATGCACAATATTTTGAAAAAAAGAATGCAGGATCTATATTATATACTAATGTTGATGTAGAAGGATTATTAACTGGAATTAATCAAAAAGCATTAGATGATGTTTTAGAAAATATAAATATACCTTTAATATATTCAGGTGGTATAACTTCATTAGATGATATAAAAACAATATCAAAAACAAAAACTGAAGCAATAGTAATAGGATCTGCATTATATAAAGGTTATATAAAATTTGAAGATACATTAAAAATTTAAAGAAGGTGAAAAAATTAAAGTAATGGCTACAGGAACATTTGATATTATTCATCCTGGACATGGACACTATCTTAAACAAGCAAAACAATTGGGTGGAAAAGATTCAAAGCTAATAGTGGTTATTGCAACAGATAAAACAGTTGAAAAACATAAGAGAACACCTATTATTGGTCAAGAACAAAGATTAGAAACAATTGCCATGTTAAAATATGTTGATGAAGCATATGTTGGTGATGATTTTGATCCGTTTAAAATAGTTAAAAAAATAAAACCTGATATAATAGCAATAGGACCTGATCAAAAGTTTATACCTGAAAAATTAAAACAACAGTTAAAACAAGTAGGTATAGATGTAGATGTAATAAAAGTTAATGATTATAAAAAAGGGGAATTAGATAGTACTTGTAAAATAATTAAAAAAATAAAGAAAACAGAATTTCATCCAGATACTTTTAGATCATGTTAAACATAATTTTTTTATCTTTTTATTTAATAGTTAAATTATGAAAATTCTTAAAATAATGAGTTTTTGATAAATAATTTCATGATATGTCCTGTATTAAA
>JAUNXU010000134.1 GCA_030539615.1 Methanobacteriaceae archaeon
CTTTAGTTGAAATCATATCAAAAAAATCTGAAAATAAACCTTGGATAATTACACTAGATGAAATAAGACAACCTAAAAATGAACAATTAAGAAGAATATCTATAGATAAATTTTATGAAATTGTAACAGGGAATAAATACGCATTTAGTAACTTATGTAAGCAACTACCAATTACTATTGAAAAATTAATTAAGGAAAATAAAAAATTACAAGTCGAAGATGATAGTATTTTTCAAGAATTAAATCAATTAGATGCGGATATTTTAAAATCTCTTTACAAACTAGCTTTTTCAACTTATGAAGGTTTTTGATAATTGACAATATAAAAATCTCCCAACTGTCCGCAGCAGTCAAGAGATTTTAAAAAACTATATAATGTTATTTTATTTTTTTACCACAATTTGTTGTGATGTGAGGTTTATCATAACATTCTTTTTCGGGAAAGTCAAATTTTTATTGACAAAGGCTGCTGGGTGTGTTACTATTAATTACAAATTAATTTAACGTCAATACTCTTGCAGTTCTTAAATGAACGAGGTACGTCCTTAGGCAAGAGTTTTTATTTTATATGGAGGTTTTTATGTATAATAAAGGACACAAAGATGTCGACGGCTTGATAAAAATTTTTAAAGATAGAGGAATGCTAATTGGAGATGTTGAAAAAGCAAAGAGAACTTTATCCCATATTAATTACTACAAAATAAAAGAGTTTGCAGAGCCATTTTTTAGAAATGAAACTTATACTAACATTTCTTTTGAAGATGTCATTGCTAGATTTTACCTGGATAAGAGGCTAAGAGTTCATTTACTTCATTCTATAGAAGATATCGAACTGTCTTTTAAAACAAAATTTGCTTATGTGCTTGGGAAAAGATACGGAGCTTTTGGATATTTAGATTTTAAAAATTGGTGTAATAAAAAAGAATTTTGTAGGCATTACATAAACGATAAAGAACGAGAAATGAAAAAATATATAAAAAGGTTAATTAATAGAGACGGAAACATGATAATAAAAAAATTTTTTCTTGAAAATCAAGATTGTGAATACCCGCCAATTTGGATGTTAATTGAGATACTAAGTTTTGGGGAAGTCTTGAAGTTTTACGAATTGATGTCAAATAAAAATAAAGAAGAAATTGCTGATTATTACAATGCACAACCTAACGAATTAGAGAGTTGGTTAAAAGCTTTAAAGTACATAAGAAACCTTAGTGCACACAACACAAATGTTATTGACAGTAAAATTCTTACAAAGGCATCTATTAAAAATGAATGGAAAAACTTTTTATATATCCACCCTAAAAATAATAAACCTACTGATAGAATTGCTGTTCCAATCATAATTATAATTTATATGTTGAAAAGAATTAACCCTAACTATAAAATTTGGAAACTTAAAGAAGTTTTTAAAAATCTATTTAAAGATTCTGATTATACGGCAAATAAATATGGGTTTGCTAGCAAAAACTTATCTATATTTGAAAGAAAATTTGAAATATAACTGAAAAAAGCCCTCAAACTGTTGGTAGCAGTCTAAAGGCTTCAAAGAGTGTGATACTCTTATATAAAAATATGATAAGATATATAAAATTCTAAAAATCTTCTAATAGTTTTTATTAATAAATAAAATAAATCATAAAATATTTCTAAGAAAGGAAACAAAATGAGTGAGCTTGAATTATATAATCAAAAAACCTTTGAAAACATAAAACATTTTGCCGACGTCGGCAAAACGATAAAAATGCCTAAAAATGCGGAAAAGATTGTTGATGATATTATGCTATCAAGATATGCTTGTTATTTAATAGTCCAAAATGGAGACCCTAGAAAAAAGATGATTGCATTTGAAAAAAAGTATAAAAGAATTGAAAAAAAGAA
>JAUNXU010000059.1 GCA_030539615.1 Methanobacteriaceae archaeon
AATATCTACATCATTAAATTGATCCGGATAACAAACTTTTCCTATATAATAAGAATTTGAAAACATTTCTTCTTTATTATAGAAATACATACAATATGAAAATATTTCATATACATTATCTGTTTTTACTGCTGTCATTTCAGAATATTCTTTATTTTGAACTGAATCATTTTGATGTGATATTATACTACTACTTTCAACAAATATCTTATCTGGATTCCAGGTTATTAATTGTTCTTTTCCTACTTCCATTGCTTGATGACTTGCATCTGAAGAGTTATTTATAGAACTTGCAACATTATTTAATCCTAGATAATTAAATGGTGGATAAAATGCATTAGTATAACTTAACCCATGTGCTCCAAAGTAAGCATGACCTCCTATATAAACTGTTTGATTTGAACTTGCATCTTTTGTTCTTTTATTAAGATCATCTTGCATTTCTTTCATATAGCTTGTTAATTCCTTTGCTCTATCTTCTTTATCCATTATTTTTCCCATTAATTGCAAAGAATTAGTATAATTTTGCATTTGATCATCTGTTCCAACCATACCTTCATAAACTACTACTGTTGGTATTCCTGTTTTTGTTTCAATGTTTTCTGCTTTTTCTACACCATCAACAAATATAATATCTGGTTTAGATGCTGCTAATTCTTCATAGTTTAATGATCCATCATCTAATGATCCAAATACTGGTAAATTAACTAAATTTTGATTTGCTACCATATATGGTAAACTTTTAGCATTTTTTTGTTCCATAGTTTGAAGTCCTACTATTTTATCAGAACAATTTAAATAACATAACTCCCTATTTGCTGAGTCAAATCCCATAACTTTATCAATATGTGCTGGAATTTCAACACTTCTTCCAGCCATATCTGTTATGGTTCTATTTCCGCCTGCCAAATTAAGACCATCAGAACTAGTTACATAATATAAACCACCAATAATCGCTATTGCTATTACGATTATTGTGATTAATTTTTTATCAACCATATTTTCACCTATTTTTTATAAAAAAATTAAATATATTGTCAAAATGGATTCTTTTAATTTTAAAACTCGTAAATTTTAAAATTAGATATTATACTTCACCAATAGAAGAAAAAACAATATTAACAAATATTTCTAATTTTCTATTTAATTTTTCTTAAGTTTTGTATTACATGTTTTATTTTGTTAAACACTTAATATAAATAATACTATTTTTTAAAAAAGTATTACTAAATAATGAAATATTCTATTAAAAGTAATAAAAATAACTAAAAACATAAAACTCAAAAAATAAATTAATACCTTTTAATTAAAATCAAAGGATATAACACATTAAATAAACGTATTTTCAATAAATAAAATTTAATCATTTTATTAAATTTAAATAATGTACTAATTATTCTAAAACTACTAAAAAAAAGTATTTAATAAATAAAAAATTAACAAAACGGATAAATGAAACTTAAAAATTTAAAATAAGAATATAAAGTAAAACAATGAAAAAATAGTATTTAAAAAATTAAATGATTTAGGAAAAAGGATACTTAAATCCTATTGTCCTATAAGTTTTAATCCACTAATTGCAGCCATTTCTGTAGTCATAGCTCGAATATCAGTTCTGTTGAAGTCTCTAATATCTTTGTGACCTGCAAGTTGTGCTAACATTCTTGCTTCTTCAGTCATTGCTTTTATGTAATTAGCTACTTTAGTTGCTGCTGTTTCTACATCAAGTTTTTGTCTTAATTGAGGATCTTGTGTTGCTATACCAACTGGACATTTTCCTTTAGAACATTGACAACATCCAATACATCCCATTGCTATCATTGCACCAGTACCAATGTATGTTGCATCTGCACCCATTGCCATTGCTTTTGCTACATCTGCACCATTTCTTATTCCACCAGTGATGATAAGATCTACATCTCCTTTTGCTCCAATTTCTTCAAGAGATTTTACTGCTAAAGATAATGCAGGTATTGTTGGTACTCCTGTTTCTTCTGATACTATTTCTGGGGATGCTCCTGTTCCACCTTCCATACCATCTAATGATATAATATCTGCTCCCACTTCATATGCAAGTTTTACATCTTCATCTACTCTTCCAGGACCTAATTTTACTATGATAGGTACTTGCCAATCAGTTACTTCTCTTATAAGTTCAACATGTTCTTTTAATTCATCTTTATTTTGTGAATCTAAGAATCTGCATGGGCTTAATGCATCTGTGTTTTGTGGAATTTCTCTTATTTTTGATACTTCAGGACTTACTTTTTCTGCTAATAAGTGTCCTCCCATACCAGGTTTTGCTCCTTGTCCTATTTTTACTTCAACTGCATCTCCTGCATTTAAGTATTTTGCTGATACTCCAAATCTTCCAGAGGAATATTGTACAACTAAGTTATCTGCATATTCTCTTTCTTCAGGAAGCATTCCACCTTCTCCTGTGTTTGCTGCTGATCCTACTTTTGAAGTTCCTAATGCCATTGCTAATTTAGTTTCTTTTGATAATGCTCCAAAGGACATTCCTGCTATAAGTACCGGTGTATCAAGTTTAAGTGGGTTTTCTGAAAATCTTGTTCCTAATTCTACTTTAGTTTCACAGTTTTCTCGGTATTTGTCTGTAGGTGCTACTGAAATTTGTCCAGGTAATATGGTTATATCATCAAATTTTGGTACTTCTTTTAGTCTTCCAAAACCTCGTATTTTATAGTTTCCAGTTTCAGCCTTAGCTTGTATTTCTTCCATGGTTTTTTGACTCCATACATCACCAGGATTTAATGGTTTAAGTTTTAATTCTTTTTTATCCATTTTTATCTTACCTCTTTTTTTTAAATTATTTATTTTCCGTAGAATGGTCTTAGTTGTTCTTTTACAATTTTTGTAAATGTTTTAGGATCTTTTTCTATTTGATATTGATCAAATAATTTAGCTAATTTTTCTTCATCTTCAGAAGTCATTTCTGTTGTTTTTGCATTGTATCCTAATTGGTATTCCCCTGCTATATAGATTGTTCCTCCAATCATCCATTCACCAAGTTCTTTTCCAGAATTTCCTGTTATGATAATATCTCCATCTAACATGTATAATCCTGCTAAATCACCAATATTTCCATCTATGATTATTGCCCCATTTTTATGAAGTTGTCCTACAGCATCTCCTGCATTTCCTTTAACTACTATATTTCCATTACTTTTTCCAAAACCTACACCATCTAATGCATGACCTTCAATTATTAATTCTCCTTTAGTCATGTTGTCTCCACTGTATTTTCCAGTGTTTCCATTTAAGGTTATTTTTGCACCATCATTTAATGCTCCTAAAAAGTCACCATATTCCCCTTCTAAATTAATGGTTACTTCTTCTTGGATTCCTACTGCTATTGAATTAAGTTCTTCGGAATTATTTATGTTTATTTCATTTTTATTATTTTGTAGTGCTTTTTTTATTTCAGAATTTACCTGTCGTGTTGTTAGGTTTTTACCTGAAATGTTTTCTATAGACATTTTTTTTATCCTCACTCATATTTTTTCACATTAAAAATGTGTTTGGGGGTTATTTTCTTTTTTTATACTTTTTTTTAGGAGTTTATTTTTTTAATTTTTTTACATTAATTTATATTTTGGTTTTTCTAAATAATATAAATTTCTTATTTTGTTCAATTTTTATTGGTGGAGAATATTGTTATTGTATTTTTGTTCAAATTAATTCAATAAAAGTTATTTTTTTAAATTTATATTTTGTTTTTTTGATGGTTTATTTTCTGAATATTTTTGTTTTTTCTTGTATTTTTTTAGAATGTAATACCCAATAATCATTTTAGATAATATTATGATTAATAAAAATAAAAAATAATAATATAAATTCTTAAAGAAGTGTTAATTAAACATGAGTAAAACAGGATCAAAAGAAGAAAGAGACTTAGTTAATAAATTTTGGAGTGTAAATTTTGCTGCTATGAGAGCACCAGCATCTGGAGGAGCAACAAAACATCCATTACCAGATGTATTAGCGGGAAATAGTAAAATTTATTTAGCTATAGAAGTTAAATCAACAAAACAAGAACATATTTATATTGACCATGATAAAATTATAAATTTAAAAGAATTTTGTGAAATCTTTGGAGCAGTACCCTATGTTGGTGCTAAATTCATAAGAGAAAAATGGAGATTTATAAAATTAGATGATTTACATGTTACAAAAAGTGGAAATTATAGGGTTAATAAAAAATTAGCATTTGAAAAAGGATTAGAATTTGATGAAATAATTGGATTAGATATTCAAACAAAGCTACTTTAAAAAAAAGAAGTTATAATAATAAAATTATACGATTCATTATTTTTTCTGCAATAATTTTTTTAGAAGTTAATGGTATTTTTACTTGAGTATCATTGTATAATAATATGACTTCGTTATCCTCATATCCTGGTCCTGCTTCTTTTAATGAAATATCATTAGCTACCATTAAATCAACCCCATAACTTTCCATACGATGCATTGCTTTTTCAATTAGTTTTTCTTCTGTAATATTTGCTTCTGCTTTAAATCCAACAAGGAAAATATTTGAATTTATTTCTTTTATTTTCCCTAGTATTTTTGGAAGTTTAGTAAATTCAATAGATACATCATTTACAGATGATATTTTACCTTCAAAAGTATCCTTTACTTTAAAATCAGATACTGCAGCAGCTGATATATAAATATCTGCATCACTAATTTCTTCTATTGTTACATCCATCATTTCTTTTGTGGATTCTACATCTATTCTTGTATATACATGAGGAATATGAGTATGTGTTTTTCCACATACTAATGTAACATCAGCTCCTTGAATATATGCTTGATTTGCTAATTCTACACCCATTTTTCCAGAACTTCTATTTGTTATTCCCCTCATAGAATCTATTTCTTCAAATGTTGCTCCTGTATTTACAATTACTTTTTTTCCTTTTAAAGATTTATCATGTAATTGTCTTTCTACTTCTAAACAAATATCATGTTTATATGGAAATTTAGCTTTATTTTCTTCTTGTTTTGGTTGTAAAAATGTGACATTCTCATGATTTTCTTTAATTTTATTAATATTTTCTTCTATTGAATTATACATTGATTGATGCATTGAAGGTACAAAAAGAATTGGAGTGTGATATCCATTAGCAGTTATTAATAAAGTAGTTATGAGATTATCTGCTATTTTATATGCAAATTTACTAATGGTATTTGCTGTTGCTGGAGCTACTAATATAAGATCTGCTTGTGCATTTTTAACATGCTCTATTTGACCAGTAATTTTTGTTATAACAGGATTATTTGTTGCAAACTCCATTGTATAAGGAGTTATAATTTCACATGCATGTTCTGACATAAAACATTGCACATCATGATTCATTCTTCTTAATTCTCTTGCTAATTTTACAGTTTCTACTGCTGCAATACTTCCAGTTACACATAGTATTATTTTCATAATATCTTTAAAAACTCCTATAATATTTTATTAGAAAAAAAAATTTAGTTTTATTAAAAAAAAAGTTATAAAAATTAGATAGAAAATCTAATTAGTTGTATTATTTGTAGATCCACTACTAGTAACATTAAATGAATTAGCTACTTGATTAAAATTTTCTTTTTCATTATCATAATCTTGATAATTAGTAGATAATAATATTACATAAATTCTATTATCATCCATTTTCATCCAACATGCAATGTGCTTTCTTTGAATGCTATTTGAATCTATAGTAGTATAAATATTTAATTGTGCATCACGTCCATTTACTTTAGTAGCACCTTGAGATAATGAAACATAATTTGGATCTGTTGATAAATTTTGATTATTATTCTTAAACACTGTATCTAAATCAGAACCTCTATCTAGAGGTACTTGTTGTATTACAATTGTTGATCCATTATTATTTGGATTAAATAAAGAGACTACTGCACCTTCTGAATTAGATTTCCCTTCCATCCAAGATGAAGGATAATTAAATGATAAACCGTTAACACTATACGTTTTACTTTGATTATTATCAGTAATACAACCAGATAACGAAATTACTGCAATTATAACTATTATTATCATAATATAATTTTTATTAATAACAATCACCTACATATATACTCATATTTAACCACCTGATGAATTACCATTACTGTTACTACTACTATCAGAAGTTTTTGTTTTCTGATTTTGGTTACTATTACTAGATGAAGATGTTGACGAAGCTGTAGACGAAGATTTCTTACTATTAGTAGTAGTTGATACCTTATTAGAACTTGTTTTACTCTTTGTTGAATTTACCACCGATACATTTGCATCACTTGCAACATTATTACTATTTTGAGTTGAAAATGCTGAATCAGATATAACCATACCATCAGCCATCTGAGTTTCATTATTTAACAAGTTTAATGTGGTAACACCAGCATAAATTCCAATAGCAAATGCTATAATCACAAATAAAGTTATAATAACTTTTTTAAAAGTTGATCCTACAGATGCTTGTTCAGAAACAACTTCAGCATATGCTTTTGTTTTCTTTGATGGTTTATCAACAAACTCATCAAATAATTCATCCTTTTCACTTTTTCGTTTTGACTTTGAAGAATATCCTTTTATTTTCTGTAATTTTTCTACTTCTTCATCATTTCCCAATCGTCTTTCATACCTTATTTTTAAAGTATCATAATCTTCTTGAGTTATAAATCCTTTATCTCTTTGTTCTTCTAATTCTTCAATTTTTCTTTCTATATTTCTTCGAGATTGTCCAACCACCATTACAACACCTCCTGAAAAGTATTAATAGGATATGAACCTAATATTTTCATATTTCCTACTTTTTTTTGAATATTATCTAATGTCCTACTTATATTTTCATCTGATCTATGTCCTTGCATATCTATAAAGAATATATAATCTCCTAATCCTTTTTTTGAAGGTCTAGACTCTATTTTTGTTAGATTAATTTTTTCTTTATCAAACTCAGCTAATATTTCATATAATGCTCCAGGTTTATCTTCCATTAGAGAAAAAATAATTGAAGTTTTATCATTACCAGTTAAATAATGATCAGTAGAAGATACTATAACAAATCTAGTAACATTATTCTGATAATCTTGAATAGATTCATCTAATATCTTCAAATTATATATCTTTGATAAATCATGATTACCTATTGCTGCAACATGCTTACTTTTTAATACTTCTTTAGCAGCTTTTGCAGTACTATCCGTGGATCTTATTTCTTTATTGATTTTTTCTAAATATTTATTACACTGTGCTATTGCTTGAGAATGTGAATAAATCACTTTTATATCATCAAAATTTGCATTTTTATTAACTAATAAATTCTGAGTAATAGATAATATTATCTCCCCACATATTTTCAAGTCATATTTATGTGCTAATAAATCAAGAGTCAAATCAACAGATCCTTCTGTTGAATTTTCTATAGGTACTACTGCTAATTTTATATCATGATTTTCAACAGCCCTTAATACTTTTGAAATAGTATCATAAGACTTTAAATCAGTATTAGCTTCTTTTATTTTGAATGCTGCTTTTTGTGTAAATGTACCTTCAGGTCCTAAATATCCAATTGTATAATTATCAACATTCATTACTTCTTATATTTATTAATAAAAACATTTAAATGTTTTATAAATAAGACATTAAAAAAATTCTAAATTTTTTAATATTAAAAAAATAAGCATGATTAAAAAAAATAGGACTAAAAAAAAAGTTTTAAAATAAAAAAGATGGAGAAATTTAATTATTTCTCCTATAAAAAAAGAATCAGAAAATATTATAATTCTATATTTTCTCTTCTATTCATAACATCTGTAATGAATTTAAGAATGTCTGTTTTAGTTACAATTCCTTTCATTTTACCATCATCAACAATAGGCATTCCACTAAATTCATTATCTACCATAATTTTTGCTACATCTGCTATTGTCATATCTGATGTTACAGATTCCACATTTTTAGACATGACATCTTTTATGTACATATTTCTAATCTGTGATTCTTGATATTTTTCAGGTACTCTTTTCTTGAATTCTATTACTGCTTTAGCCATATCTCTTGCTGATATAATTCCTTCAATTTTTCCAGTATCCACAATAATTAATCTACTTACTTCATTATCAATCATTATTCTTCTTGCATGCACAAATCTATCTTCAGATTCAATAGTTAATACTTTTGGTGTCATTATTTCAGATATAGGTGTAGTAGTATAAGGTTCTATTGTACATTTTTTCATGAAATCTGTTTTTGTTACTATACCAACTATTTTATTATCATCCATTATTGGTATTCCACCAATTTTGTTGTCAACCATCTTTTTTAATACTTTAATTTTTGCATCATTAACATCAGCTGTTATTATATCTGGTGTCATTAAAGTAGATATTCTAAAGTGGGATATTGGTAAATTTTCATATTTAGATGAAGCTATTTTTGTTGCCATGTCTTTTTCTGTAAGTATTCCTACAAGTTCATCTTTATTTTCCTTTGTAGATATTGCTGGTAATCTTGAAATTTTATATTTTTTCATTAGTTTTAATGCATCGATTATATTTTGTTCTTTATGAATTGTTATTATGCTTTCAGCCATTACTTCTTTTATTGTCATCTTGATCTACTCCCATTGAATATTTATATATTTATTTATATGTTAGTTAATAGATTATATATCTAATGTTTTAGAAATTAACTATTCTACTACTGTTCTTAATAGATCTCTTATTGTTATTATTCCTACTAAATTTTTATCAGAGTCTATTATAGGAATTCCTCTTATATCTTTTTCTTCCATTATTTCACAGATATCATCTAATTTATCATGTTTTGTTACAGTTATAAGATCAGTTACCATGGATTCTTTTATAGGTATGTCTACTACATCTTCACCTTCATTAGAAAATAATTTTGTAAATAATTCATTTTTTCCTATATATTTTAATATATCTGAAGCTGTTATTAGTCCTTGAAGTATTTCTTGATTATTTCTTGGACCATTTGGATCTTCACCAACTATTGGAACTCTTCTTAAGGAATTTCTAACCATTATTTTAGTTACTCCTTCTATTCTTGTTCCAGGTGTTGTTGTTATAATATTTGTTGTCATGTAATCTTCTACTGATTTATTAGCAATTAATGATTTTAATTTTATTACTACATCACCTTCAGTTACCATTCCCACAATTTCTTCATTATGGTTAATTACAGGTATTCCACCAACATGTTCCTCAAGCATCATAGCTGCTGCATCAATAATAGTACTTGTACTATTTATTGTTTTTACATGATCAGTCATTATTTCTTTAATAGGTGCATTTATTGCTGATAAAAAGTTTCCTTTATGTTTTCCAGTTATCAGATTATATTTTTTCCCACCTCCAAAGAAATCAAGAATATCCATAGTTGTAATTATTCCTAATAATTTTCCAGATCCAGGATCTGTTACAGGAAGTCTACGAACACCTTTTTCAACCATTAATTTTGCTACTTCTATTATTGTTGAACTTTGTGGTGTTGTTATAACTTCTTTTTTTGCTATTTCCATTATATCCCCATCATTATTTGTATGGGACATTTGTAAATTTAATGGTTCTTTAGTATAGTTTTTTACTTTAGTTATGATTCTGCTTTTCATCTTAGTTTTACCCTTTAATTATTTATTAAATATTTTATGAATATTTTTTCAAAAACATATTATTTTTTAAAATAAAATAATAATAGGAGAATATATTGAATTAATTATTAAAATAACTAATTATAAAGTTGTTTAGTCATCATTAGCATTTTCAATACATTCTACACATACATACTTATTATTTATATTTTCCAAATTATCTGTATAAATTCCACATTCTTCACATACTCCTTCATTTACAGAGTCATCATAATCATTTTCTTCATTAGAAAAATTTTGATTTTCAAGATGTGTTTTTTCTATAAATACTGCTGTTAATTCAGGTGATACATTAATAATATCTGTTGATGTTATGATTCCTATTAATTCTTCATCTTCCATTACTAATAATGTTTTAACATGATGTTTTATCATACATGTTGCTGCATCATATACTGATAGTTTTCGTGAAATTGAAATAAGATCTGTTGACATTACCATTTCAGCTGTTACATCAGACGATTTTATATCTTTAGATACAACTTTTGAAATTATATCTGTACTTGTTACTATTCCTTTAGTTTTAGTTTCATCAGTGATAACCACACAACTAATAGAATTATCTGTCATTATTTTTGCTATCTCTGATATACTAGTTTCTTTGGATGAAATTATAACATGATGTGTCATAGCATCACTGATACTTATATTGTTATCTATTTTCATATTTATTTCCCCCAGTGGTTTTTTTATAGATAAAACTGTAAGATTTTAGTTTCTATATTTTTAAAAAATAAAATAATTCTTAGCGGTTTTATCTTAATATTACTATATTTTAACTTACATGTTATTATAAATATAGTCTTAAATAATTATAAAAAGTTGTTTTAATATTAATGATTTTTGTATTATATACACTGCTGTCAACTTAAGGATTTTTTTTATGTATTTTTTTTTTTAGAATGATTTT